>CABQGZ010000155.1 GCA_902463835.1 uncultured Lachnospiraceae bacterium | reverse complement strand
TATTACAGGCGCCTCCCGGGGAATCGGGGCAGCGATCGCAGAGCAGCTGGCGAAGGAGGGGTATCATCTGGTCATTGGCGGAAGAGATGCGGGGCGGCTTCTTCGAAAAGCGGAGGAGCTGCGGGAAGCATACGCTGTGGGCTGCCTTCCTCTGGCGGGAGATATCGGCGACCCAGAATATGTGAAAGCGGCTTTCGCGGAGACAAAGGAGCAGCTGGGAACGGTGGATGTTCTGGTGAACAATGCAGGTGTCTCCCACATCGGCCTTTTGAGCGATATGGAGCTGGAGGAGTGGAACCAGGTGCTGAACACAAACCTCACTTCCGTGTTTTTGTGTTGCAAATACGCAGTTCCTCAGATGGTGTCCAAAAAGAGGGGAAGAATCATCAACATCTCCTCGGTTTGGGGGAATGTGGGCGCCTCCTGCGAGGCGGCTTACTCGGCTTCCAAGGGTGGGATCAACGCCTTGACAAAGGCCCTTGGAAAAGAGCTGGCGCCCAGTAATATCCAGGTGAATGCCATTGCCTGCGGAGTGATTGATACGGATATGAACCGCTGCTTTTCCAAGGAAGAGAGGCATGCCCTGGAGGAGGAGATCCCGGCAGGCCGCTACGGAAGCCCGGAGGAGGTGGCAAAGCTGGTATCTTTTCTGGCCAAGGCCCCCGCTTACCTTAACGGGCAAGTCATAACGCTGGATGGAGGCTGGATATGATGCTGCTGGTCATGGAGTGATCAGCAGCGGAAAGTACAGTGTGATAAAACGCAAATTGAATTTGTGATTCACGAATCGCGTATTTAGTAAACAAAAGAATCCAAATCCCTTAATATTAAAGAAAAGGGGTGAATTTGATGGATTTTGGCGAGAGGCTGACCGGGCTGTGGAAAGAGAGCGGATTGAAGCAATACCAGCTGGCAAAGGAATTACACATTGTACCTAGTACGTTAAGCGGATATATCAACGGAGGCCGTGTGCCGGATTATAAGATCATTGAGCACATTGCGGATTATTTTGGAGTTTCCACAGCGTATCTTTTGGGAGAGACCAACGTGCGAAAGAGCTCGGAGGAACCCATGAGTGTGCGGGAAGGGGAGTTGATGGGACTCTATCGAAGCCTTCAGCCGGACAAGCAGGAGCTGCTGATTGAGCAGGCACATTTGTACTACAAGTATGACCGGAAGGAAAAAGAGCGGAAGAAAAATCATAACGGATAGACGGAAGGAAAGCGCTGCCAGTGGCAGCGCTTTTTTGGGGGAGTAAATTTATGAAATGTTCAGGGGTTCCTGGTGTTGGAACACCTCAAATAAAAGGTAATTGGCGATTTTAAATCAAATGCTTTGTTTCATTTGATACGTATAGTATAACGGCTAAATGTGTGCAAAGTGTGGACGTTTTCTAAAAAAAGTGGAAAGAAACTTAAAAAAAGTCTGAAGATAGTATAAACTGATTTTAAAAAATGAATTCGGCTTGCTATCTGCCGCAAAAACCTGTAAAATATAGGAAGAAAGTGAGATAGGAAACATATGGAGAGATTGGATCTATGGAGTAAGAACTGTTACATTGGATAAAAGAAAACAGGAGGAGATGTAAGGTTATGAAGAAAAATTATCTGAGAAAAATTACAGTAGGTTTTCTGTGCGTGATGCTCTGCATTGCCGGGATAGCAGGGCTGCAGACAGCGGCGGCCACAGCGCCGAGGGAGGTTACCATCGTGTTCACCCACGATCTGCACTCCCATCTGAACAGCTTTATGGCCAATGTGAATGGGAAGGAGCAGGAGGTGGGCGGCTTTGCCCGGTTAAAGACCTTTATTGACGAGACCAAGAAAGCGGACGAAAATACGCTGGTGCTGGACGGCGGAGATTTTTCCATGGGGACGCTGTATCAGACGGTATTTGAGACCAGGGCGGCCGAGCTTCGGATGCTGGGCTATCTTGGCGTGGATGTGACCACCATGGGAAACCACGAATTTGATTACCGCACCAAAGGTCTGACCCATATGTTCCAAAGTGCCCTGGCCAGCAAAGATGCGCTGCCGGCTTTTGTGCTGTGCAATGTGGACTGGGAGGCTACCCTGGCCAAGGATTCCCCGGAGCTTGCGGAATTGAAGGAGACCTTTGAGGACTACGGCATTGCACCCTATGTGATGGTGGAAAAAGGCGGGATCCGCATTGCCGTAACCGGCGTGTTCGGCAAGGACGCCCTGGAGTGCGCGCCCACCTGTGAGCTGGTGTTTCAGGATCCGGTGGAGGCGGTGAAGAAGACGGTTGCCCAGATCAAGGCCCAGGAGGAGGCGGATCTCATTGTCTGCGTCTCCCACAGCGGAACCTGGGAGGACGCCAAGAAATCGGAGGATGAGATACTGGCCAAAGCAGTGCCGGAGCTGGATTTTATTGTCAGCGGCCATACCCACAGCACCCTTGATGCGCCTATCGTACATGGGGATACCATCATTGCCTCCACCGGGGAGTATGGTATGCGGGCAGGCCGGATCCGGCTGACTCAGACGGCAGAGGGCAGATGGAAGGCGGCGGAGTATGAGTTGGCGCCTATGGCGGCGGATATTGCGGAAGATGAGGGAGCCCTTGCAAAAATAGAGGAGCTGGGC
This sequence comes from uncultured Lachnospiraceae bacterium, assembly GCA_902463835.1. Lineage (GTDB taxonomy): Bacteria > Bacillota > Clostridia > Lachnospirales > Lachnospiraceae > 14-2. Next base: position 4,895 of record CABQGZ010000155.1, on the reverse strand, counting down.
GAGACCATTGATTCCGATTATCTGGCCAGATTCGGCTATGCCAAGGATCAGGTACTTATCTACAATCCATGGAAGAATGATACCTTAAAGGAGATGGAGGGTTCCCTGCAGGAGAACGCCTTCACCAATCTGCTGGCGGACTCCTATGTGGATACCTTGAACCGGCTTCCGGAGCTCTCCGATGATCCCATCGATGTGGCGGTGGTTCCCTCCGGGGTGATCCGGGATGTCTTTGCTGAAAATAAGGAGATTAGCGTATCAGACGTATTTAATGTATTTTCCCTGGGGATCGGGCCGGACGGCGTGCCGGGTTATCCGCTGATCAGTATCTACCTGACCGGGGCGGAGCTAAAGACCGCGGCTGAGATTGACGCCTCCATCTCCCCCATGATGACCACAGCTCAGCTCTACATGAGCGGACTGAATTACACTATGAACCCCAACCGTCTGATCTTAAATAAGATCACGGATGTGAAGCTGTGCGACAGGGAGGGGAATACCAGTGAGCTGAAGGACAGCCAGCTGTACCATGTGGTGGCGGATCTTTACAGCGGTCAGATGCTGGGAGCCGTGACGGATATGTCCTACGGCATCCTTTCCATCGTTCCGAAGGACAAGGCGGGGAATCCCATTGGGGATCTGGAGGAGCATATCGTATATGACAACGGCCGTGAGGTAAAGGCCTGGGAGGCGGTGGCCCGCTATATGGAGACATTGGCCGCTGACAGCGACCATGGACAGATCCCGGAGTATTACAGCACGACCCATGACCGGAAGGTCATCGACAATGACAAAAGCATTGGAGCCATCCTGAAGAATCCCAGCAAGATTGCCATTGTCATGGTGTGTATTGTTTTAGTACTCATTGTGATTTTGGTATTGGTGATCGTGCTGATCGTGAAGCTTGTAAAGCGCAGACGGAGGAAGAAGAGGAGCATGTAATTTTATACTTGTAATTTGAGACACATAATGATAAGATATCAGTACACGGTGCGCGGATAGAGAACCTCTTACCGCAAACCGCAAAATTTACGAACCATGAACTAACCACAAGGATATCCGACAAAGAATACCTGAATGGAAAGGCGTGTAGAAAACATAGGCTTACGCTACCCCTGTACCCATTTTTAGGTGCAGGGGTTTTTTGTACGAGTGATTTACAGGTGAAGTTATTTAGAACATCAGCCGAATGGTACAAGATATATTCTTTGGTGGTACAAGGTGTGAAAAGGAGATGAGAGAGAAAAAATATGTCAACCACAATAGCCCTGATCCAACAACTGAACCAGGAAAAACAACTGTCAAAGGACGAATGGATAGCTCTGATTGAGAACCGTGACCAGGAGACAAGGGAATATCTGTTTTCCCTTGCCAGGGGCATTCGTCAGCGGCAGTTCGGCAATAAGATCTACACCAGAGGCCTGATCGAATTCACCAATTACTGCAAAAACAACTGCCTCTACTGCGGGATCCGCCGTGACAATGCAAGTGTCTGCCGCTACCGCCTGACACTTCCCGAGATCATGGAGTGCTGTGACAGCGGCTATGAGCTTGGCTTTCGCACCTTTGTACTCCAGGGCGGGGAAGACGGCTATTTCAACGATGACCGTATGATCAGGATCATCCGCGCCATCAAAAATGCCCACCCGGACTGTGCCATTACCCTGTCCCTGGGAGAGAGGTCGCGTGACAGCTATCAGCGCATGTTTGAGGCCGGGGCGGACCGCTACCTTCTGCGGCACGAGACGGCCGATGCAGCCCATTACGGCAGGCTGCATCCGGCGGGGCTGTCCTTAGAGAACCGGAAGAAATGTCTCTATCACCTGAAGGAGATTGGGTATCAGACCGGAACCGGCTTTATGGTGGGTTCCCCTGGCCAGACGCCGGAATGCCTGGCGGAGGACATGATGTTCATCCGCGAGCTGAATCCCCACATGGTAGGCATTGGCCCCTTTGTGCCCCATCACGAGACGCCCTTTGCAGGGGAAGCGCAAGGAACGGTGGAGCTTACGCTCTTTATGCTTGGACTATTGCGGGTCATGCTGCCCAATGTTCTGCTGCCGGCCACCACAGCCCTTGGAACCATAGACCCCAAGGGGCGCGAGAAAGGGATCCTGGCGGGGGCCAATGTGGTGATGCCCAACCTGTCCCCCACCACCGTAAGAAAAAAATACGAACTGTATGACAACAAAATATGTACCGGAGACGAGGCGGCGGAATGCCGGCAGTGTCTGGCAAAGCGCATGGCGTCCATCGGCTGCGAGCTGGCAGTGGACCGTGGCGATTATAGAGCCGGATGATGTCGGCTTGGAGTCGGCAATTGTGGCGATTACAAAGCCAGATGATGCCGTCGAAGCGTTTATAACAAGGAGGAAAAGAAAAATGTACAATGTAATGTCACCAAAAGCAGAAGAATTTATCAGCCATGAGGAGATACTGGACTGCCTGGAGTACGGGCAGAAGCATAAGACCGACCGGGAGCTCATCGATCAGATTCTGGAGAAGGCCAGACAGCGCAAGGGACTCTCCCACCGGGAGGCCATCGTGCTTTTAGATTGTGAACTGGAGGATAAGAACCAGGAGATCTATCAGCTGGCGGAACAGATCAAAAAGGATTTCTATGGCAACCGTATCGTCATGTTCGCACCGTTGTACCTGTCCAACTACTGTATCAACGGCTGTGAATACTGCCCGTATCATGCAAAAAACAAACACATTGCCCGCAAGAAGCTGACTCAGGAGGAGATCGTCAAGGAAGTGACTGCCCTGCAGGATATGGGGCATAAGCGTCTTGCCCTGGAGGCGGGGGAGGATCCCAAAAACAACCCCATCGAGTATATCCTGGAATGCATCAAGACCATCTATGGCATCAAACACAAGAACGGGGCTATCCGCCGGGTAAACGTAAACATTGCGGCCACCACCGTGGAGGAATACCGCATGCTGAAGGAGGCCGGTATCGGCACCTATATCCTGTTCCAGGAGACGTATCACAAGGAAAATTACGAAAAGCTCCATCCCACCGGACCAAAGCATAACTATGCTTACCACACGGAAGCCCATGACAGGGCCATGGACGGAGGCATCGATGACGTGGGACTTGGCGTCCTGTTCGGCCTCAACAACTACCGGTACGATTTCACCGGAATCCTGATGCACGCGGAGCACCTGGAAGCCTACAAGGGGGTAGGACCCCACACCATCAGCGTACCACGCTTGAGAAGAGCAGATGACATCGACCCGGACGCCTATGACGACGGCATCGATGACGATACCTTTGCGAAGATCGTGGCATGTATCCGGATCGCGGTGCCTTACACCGGCATGATCGTATCCACCAGAGAGAGCAAGGCTTGCCGAGAGAAGGTACTCCACCTTGGCGTATCCCAGATCAGCGGCGGTTCCAGAACCAGCGTGGGCGGCTACGCCGAGCCGGAACCCGAGGAGGAGAATTCCGCCCAGTTCGACGTCAGCGACAACCGCACCCTGGACGAGGTGGTAAAATGGCTGATGGACATGGGCTATGTACCTTCCTTCTGCACCGCCTGCTACCGGGAAGGACGCACCGGCGACCGCTTCATGACCCTCCTAAAAAGCGGTCAGATCGTCAACTGCTGTCACCCCAACGCCCTGATGACCCTGAAGGAATACCTGGAGGACTACGCCTCCCCGGAGACGAAGAAGGTGGGAGATGATCTGATTAAAAAGGAACTTGAAGTGGTCACAAATCCAAAGGTAAAAGAAAAAGTGATAGACTATCTTGCCAACATCCATGAAGGGAAACGCGATTTCCGTTTTTGATTTTTTTAAAATAATCGCAACTTTCCATTGCATACTGCCCCACTTTTTGCTACACTATATATAGCCTGGAAAACGCCATATTCCCATATTTTTCCAGAATGACATACCACATATAGAGGAGCTTTACCCATGAGTGCACAGGACAAGATCGAGCGTATATTAAAACAGATTCACGTATTGCTTTCCGAGGGAAAGAGCCTGTCCGGAAGTCCGGATAAGGTCATTGTAGATAGGAACGATGTATTTCCCATTCTGGAGGAACTAAACCTGGCCATCAATGATATGATGGAGGAATACGAAGTCACTGCCCAGGCCCGGGAGCTGGCGGAACGTCGGAGCGAAAAGAAGGGTGAGGAGATGGTGGAACGCGTCACACGGCAGGCGGAGGATGTCTATGCCGCATCGCTCATCTACACCGACGACGCACTGAACAAAGTGCATCACCTGATCACGGAGGCCATGGTCTCCAGCGGCCGTATCTTGAGTCAGCTGGCGGAAAACCTTGAGAGTGAGCAGCGAAAGGTCAAGGAGGATCAGCTGGAGCTGCGGGAACAGCTTCAGGACTTCAAGGATTCCAAGAAATATATGGCTATGATGGAAGAGTGCAACCGGGAGCGGGAAAAGCAGAAAAAGGAACCGAAAACCCAGGACAAAAAGATACAGAACGAAGCAAAGCACTACGGGATGAAGGTGAAGCCGGAGATCAAGGTGAATCCGGCCTACTTTGAACGCAGGGGCTTAAATCCAGACGGCACGAAGAGTACTGTTCCCGGCGCGGCCGCCGGCACAAAGGCATCAAAGTCTGCGAAAGCAGAAGGAAAAGGCAGCGAAGACCCAGCAGCAGTCCAAGAGGATTACATGGCTGCCGGGGACATGGTGTCTGTGTCCAAGGATCCGGACGATGCGCCGAAGCCCTTCGTCACGCCCCAGGTCAATGTAGATCTGGACGCCGAGTATTTCAAGTGGCAGGAAGATAAAGAAAATACCGATGAAACCGATGAGAACGCCGGTAAAGGAAATAAAAAAGGCGGTTCTGGACACAAGAAGGACTGGAAATCATTTCTGGGGAAAAAATAATTTCCCCAGAAATATTG
>CABQGZ010000154.1 GCA_902463835.1 uncultured Lachnospiraceae bacterium | reverse complement strand
ATGGATCTGACTGCGTATTCTGTCACCTATGTGGGAGCGCTGATGACCATGGCCCTGGGGATGCCATTGCTTTTCGGAACATAGTGGTTGTATTTTGAAAGAAAATCCGTTATACTAAGAAAAAATGTGGATACAGAGGTGGGAGTTATGAGCACGGTAGCGGATGAATATATAAAGCATAGCGGAGAGAACCTTTGGAACTTTGAATTGCTGCCGAACATACATTACGAGAATAGCAGTCACATTCATCCGTTAAAACAGCGGGATGTGGCTCGCTTGATTGAGTGTGTCAAAAGAGATGAGCATATTTTGGCAGTGATTGTCTTTGGAAGTGCAGTGCGATTTGACTGTCATTCACAGAGCGATCTGGATGTTATGGTAGTAAGAGAGGATGATGATCTTAAGATAGACAGCTGTCTTGATGAAATAGACAGTGAATTGGATATTATTTTCAGCTCCAGGCTGGGGTCACGTCTGAAAGAAGAAATAGGGAAAACCGGTGTGATTGTTTACAGGAGGGGTAAGGATGTGTGATATTCGTTATTTTAAATCCGCATATCATTGCTATGATGTAGCGGCTAATCTAATGAGATTTTATAAAAACGATGAGATGTATTTGAATGATGTGGCATATAATTTGCAGCAGTGTATAGAGAAAACGTTAAAGGCTTTTTTGGAATGCAAGGGGGTGACGATTCCTCAAACACACAGCATTCGGAAATTAATTTCTATGTCAAGAAATAGTGGCTCGGGTGTCGCAATAACAGAATGGATTGAGGAAAATCAGTATGAGATAGAGACATGGGAGTCTGATACAAGATATAATTTTGACATTTGCCTGGAGGCGGAACGCATACATACCGGGCTGATGGAGGTTAAAAAGTTTCTGGATCTAAATCATATGAGTTATGTATTGAATGCTGAATTATCTGATGAGAGGAAGGAAAGATTAAGAGAAAAACTGCCGAAAAATCTGATCATTCGGGATGCGTTTGAATGGAACTGTTACTATAATATTTTCAAAAAGCAGTTGTTATAATATGCGCTTCTGCTTACCAGAGGTACAATGACATGGACGAGAGATTAAAGAGACAATTAGATTTTGCACTGGAGATTGATAAAGAGAAGAATATTTTCAGGCAGACCCATCTGTCTGGGCACGGAAGAAATGAAAACGACGCGGAGCACGCATGGCATATGGCGATCATGGCTTATCTGCTGCGGGAATATGCCAACGAAGAGATCGATATTGCCAGAGTCATGCTGATGTGTCTGATCCATGACATCGTGGAGATCGAAGCGGGGGATACCTACGCCTATGATGCGGAGAGTAAAAAGACCCAAAAAGCCCGGGAGGACGCCGCGAAGGAGAAGCTGTATTCCATCCTGCCGGAGGATCAGAGGCAGGAACTGACCGCACTGTTCGATGAGTTTGAGGCGTATCAGACGGCGGAGGCGAAGTTCGCCCATGCCATGGACAACCTGCAGCCGTTGCTGTTAAATAACAGCAACGGCGGAGGAGACTGGCGGGAGCACCAGGTGAATGCTGCGCAGGTGTACGGGCGGCAGTCCAAGACGAGGCTTGGATCCGAGAGATTGTTTCAGGTGACGGATGAGATCATACAGGAAAATATCCGCAAGGGAAATCTCAAGGAATAGCATATTTGAAAGCATCGGATCATTTTTGAATACTCATCCAGCAGCCTTCTGCGCCGATGCCGTCTTCCGGCGGTGTGAGAAGTCCTTTCTCAATGAGCACTTCAACCAGTGCGTCCAACACAGGCAGATTGGACAGGATGTTTGCCAGTCTCCATTCCCCCAGGAGATATTCTGGAACCGTGTCGCGGATCAGCCGGGAAATCTTTTGGGCAACCGCCTGTGCTTCAGCCTCAAAATAGCCTTTTGAGAGTTCTTTGCTGATGTCAAACAACCGATCACTATCCTTCTTGTCGTTTACCAGTATTTTTGTATACAGCATATCGTTCTGGCGATATAGATAACCGCAGGCGATAGCCTTGGCGGCATGCTCCTTTTCGTCTTCGGAGAGGGCGTCGATATTAAGCCCGTCTATGGCGCGGATGGCAAGCTGGATATCCAGGTCCTGTGCAACATTAAAGTCACAGTGAAAATGGGGCTGGATGCGGGTGATGTAGATGTTATCCAGATGTACTTCGGAATAACCGCACACATTGTGTGCAGTGACGCCGTCCCACCCGCCGCCATAATAGTTTCCGTTATCCACATACCCGAAACTGCTGAAGGGACGATCGATTTTCTCGAGTCCGCCAAAGTATTTTTCAGCCAGGATTCGTTCCACATGTTCGGAGAATGCCTGTGACATGGTAAATACCTGCTGCCAGAGGATAAGATTCAGATCGATGGTTTTATTTCGATAAGGAAATGCCAGATAAGCTTTCCTGTGCTTTTCAATATATGCGGAAATGACATTGCAGATGGCCGGCATTTGTTCCATATAAATCTCATTTCCCTTTGCCATATCCTCCCGGTCAAACAGGACGATATTGATGGCGTATCTACCGTTTTCCAGCTGGCGCAGAAAGCCATATTGCCCGTTCGTTCCTCTGGTAAGAATCTCAAGTTCTTCCTCTACGTACAAGGTGGGAACATTCAGCTTGTGGGCAATCTCCGCTGCAGTCATAGGCTTTTGACGGCAAAGCCAGACGATATGCTTTGAAAACTGCCGTGTGCATGTGTCTATGGGATCTCCCCATCCCGGGTTGCCGGTTCCCCAGATAACAAAATTAATGTTATCAAGCGCTACAGGTTTACGATTGGTGTCCTCCATTTTTTCTACCTCGCTTCTTATCTTTTTTCTTGCCGTAAATAATCGTTGGCGAACAGCAGTCTCACTTATGTTCTCAATGCTTGCGATCCTGGAAGTTGACAGACCGTCCAGGTAGTACAGAATCATGACTTCCCGGTAGGCCTTTGTCAAAAAGGCAATCTGCCGGTATACCGCATGGAGCAGTTCCTCGCTGTCCGCCTCATCTTCTTCCTGGGCGATAAACGGCAGCAGCTCCTGTGGATCTCCTCTGTAGAAAGTGTCTTCCCGGCGCTTACGTTCCCTGGAAAAGTCGGCATAGACATTTCTTGCAATCCGCCAGATAAAGGGATAGGGATTGTGGACATCGCCTTCTGTATTTGCCGTCTTCACCAGCGCAAAAACGATATCGGAGCACAGCTCCTGGGCCTCGTAGCTGTCGTTTGTCCGCACATAGCAGAAGCCAAATATTTTTTCCAGCAGTTCATTGTCGATTATTTTCAGCAGTTCTTGTCTCTTCATGGTTTCTCTCCAAAGCGATTGATCAATGCTTTCACCTATATAGTCGTTGCTGGCCTTGATTTGTTAGGCGGCTGTAGAAAAATTTTATAGCCCGGACACGAATTCGGGCTAATCTTACTGTCGCCTCATTTGCCGCAAAAAGAACATCACCGCAAGTACAACAACCGCAGCGGTATACCCAAGCACCCACCAGATATGCGGGAAGATACCGGCATAGTTCCCATTCAGCACAGCCCGCTCCAGTTCCACGGCATGAACAAAGGGCAGAACATTGGCAATTTTCTGGAAAATGCCTCCCACAAGCTCTAGGTCGAACCATACGCCGGAGAGCCATGCGGTGAGATTGGTAAGCAGTGCGCCGCAGATACCGCCTACCTGCTTTGCACCCAGCACACTGCCGCACAGAAGCCCCAGCGCAATGAAGAACAGTGATACCGGCAGGATAAAAAGCACCGCGTACACAATGGTTACCGTGACGGGCAGACCCAGCAGGATAGCGGCCAGATAACAGATGATACTCTGGGCGGCTGCCATGGGTAAAATGGGCAGGGCATATCCGAAAATAAAATCTATCGCCGTCAAAGGTGAAGTGTAAAGCCTTTGCAGCAGAGCGCTCTCCCGATCCCTGGCCACCAGAGTGGCAGCAAAAAGCGTCAGAAATGACAGCCCGAACACGGTAATGCCGGGGGTGAGGGTCTCAATCTCAAAGAGACTGACGGGGACATTCGCCTGTATGGCAGAGAGCAGGAATATCAGGATCAGAGGAAAGCCCAGTCCGAATCCCAGATTCAAAGGATCCCGCAATATCTCCTTTGCGGTTCTTCCGGAAAAAGTCAGCATTCTCATTTTCTCTCCCCCTTTACAATCGCCACAAAGGCGTTCTCAAATCGCTCTGTGCCCGCTTTTTCCTTTAATTCCTCTGCCGTTCCCAGGGCAAGGAGCTTCCCGTCCCGCATAATGCCGATGCGGTCAGAGAGGGCTTCTGCCTCCTCCATATAGTGGGTGGTGAGAATGATCGTAATACGGCCCTTCAGTGAGCGGATGGTATCCCACAGATCACTTCTGGCAATCACATCCAGCCCCAGTGTGGGTTCGTCTAGAAAAAGAATCTTCGGCTCACCAATCAGAGCCATGGCAATGCTTAACCTGCGCTGCCAGCCGCCCGACAGCTTTCCGGCCTTTTTTCCCGCAATCTGCCGCAGGTCAAACTGTTCCATAAGCTCCGCCATCTTGACGTTTCGCTTTTCTTTTCCAAAACCGTGCACACCGCACATCAGCTCCAGATTCTCCCGTACCGTCAGGTTGGGAGCAACCGCCGTCTCCTGGGGCGATACGCCGATGATATTCTTAACCCCGGCCGCGTTACGGACCACGCTGCTGCCCAGAAGCCTGGCGTCTCCCCCGGTGGGCTTCGTCAGACAGGAGAGCATCTTGATGGTGGTGGTTTTCCCCGCGCCGTTGACGCCCAGCAGGGAAAATAGTTCCCCCTGTTCGATCGCTAGGTCCAGACTGTCAACGGCAGTCAGATCCTTATACTTTTTCGTAAGCTTCTCTGTTTTGATTGCTTCCATTTTGCTACCTCCAATTTGAATAACGATATTTCAAGCCAATATAGGCGTCTGACAATACCTTACTGATAAAATCATCGTCCCATTCCAGATAGGAGGTGGCGATCATGGTCGCGATTCCATGAACATATATCCACATTTCCAGATGGAACAAGTACGCCTCCTCCTCATTGAGCCCCATACTTTCCTGAATCAACGCCAGCAAAGGCTTTATCTCTGACTTATCCTCGCCCACCATCTCCCCAGAGCGATCCCGCATAAAAAGCAGCTTGAAAAGCTCCCGCTCCTCTCTGGCAAAGCGGATATAAGCCATACCACTGGCCTTATAGGCAGGGTATTTGCCATCTGCCATATCCGCCTTTAAATAATCAAGATACAGCGCATGTGCCGCCCCCATAACCTCCCGCTGCACCTCCTCCATATTCTTAAACAATCCAAAAATAGGCTTGACCGAGCAATCCAACTGTGCCGCCAAAGCCCGAGCAGTCACCCCAGACAACCCATACTCTCTTGTCATGTCCAGGGCAGTATTTATAATTTCATCCCTTGTAAACTTAAATTTCGGTGGCATTATTCATCCTCCTCCTGGTAATGCAACTAAAGTTGCGCAACACGTGTTGCTTATTATAGACGGATACAATGATTTTGTCAAGAGAAACAGCCAAATTTATGTTTGTAGGACAGCAAACAAGTAGCTGTTCACAAACCTGCGAACAACGTAGCCCCGGAAAAAGGGTAGGCCCATGACAGACCCTTGAAAAACGTCGGCACTTAGCAAGCGGGCTATGATAATAGCCTGCGCGCTTAGTGTCCGCTACGTTTTGAATGGAGCGAGAGCGCGTCTGACATGGGCCTATCCTTTCTCCGGGGCGGCCCAAGTGCGGCAATCCAAGTGCGGCAATCCAAGTGCGGCAATCCAAGTGCGGCAATCCAAGTGCGGCGGCCCTAGTGCAGCATCCCTTTGAAGCATTTCCAGTTGTAATTCCCCCAAAAATCCGCTATACTTAAGGAAGCCCCAAAAAAGAATCTCTAAAATCAGGTAAGGAACCAAGACCATGAATAAGGAAGAACGCTTTATGAAGGCAGCCATCCGTCAGGCAAGAAAAGCATACGCCTTAGAGGAAGTCCCCATCGGCTGCGTCATCGTTTGTGAAGGAAAAATAATCGCCAGAGGCTACAATCGCAGAAACACCGACAAGAATACCCTGGCCCACGCCGAACTCATCGCCATAAAAAAAGCCAGCAAAAAGCTGGGAGACTGGCGTCTGGAAGGCTGCACCATGTATGTTACCTTAGAGCCCTGCCAGATGTGTGCTGGCGCGCTGGTACAATCAAGGATCAGCCGCGTGGTTATCGGCAGCATGAATCCCAAAGCCGGCTGCGCCGGTTCCGTCCTTAATCTGCTGCAAATGGAGGAATTTAATCATCAGGTAGTGTTGGAGAAAGGCGTGTTAGAAGAAGAATGCTCCGCTATGTTGTCTGACTTTTTCCGAGAACTAAGAGAAAGGAAAAAAAGGAAAATCTCCGAACCCAGTTGACTTTTCCATAAAAACCATGTATACTGAAATCTCCGAGCAGCTGGGGCGGTAGCGGTGCCCTGTACCAACAATCCGCTATAGTTGGAGTGATGTTCTGCCCCGGGTTACTGCCTGTGGGGCCGCCTCTTATAAGTGGCGATGAAGCTTGGGTCTTACGCAACGGAAATCTGTGAACCGTGTCAGGGTAGGAATACAGCAGCACTAAGCAGAACCTTTCGTGTGCCGTGAGGGCGCCTGAGCCGAGTTAACTGTAGGAGTAACGCCCATGGACATGATTCAAAGCAGAACGCTCGGTTTTAAAATGTAAGAAAACAAGGAAAATAGAAAAGTTCCGCCATCGTATTCATCAGGGACTGAATCATGTGATCATGATCCGTCTGAGAATTACTGCGATGGCGGAACTTTCGCTTCGCTTTTAAGATTGTCAAGGCTGCCCGGAAACTGCCCGCCCAAGCTCGCCTCCAAAGGAAGCCATATCCATGGGAAGCCAGGTACCGTCCACGATCGTGCATTTGACCACAATCTCCTTCCGCTCCTCGGAAGGTGTCACGCTCTGGTAGCCGGCAATCAGATTCTTTGTGTAAGTTTCCATAATGTATTTCAAATATTCATCGTAGTCTGTGAAGCCTTTGGCATCTGCCTCTTCCCTGGCACTGTAGGCAGCGTTTTCGTCCAGCTCAGTCTCATTGAAATAGGAGGTGGCAAGGGTCACCACAGCAGTGTTCGCCTCCGTGGAGGTCAGGGTGAAGTCTGCTACCATTTTGGAGAGCGCGTCCCGCCTGGCCTGGCAGATCTCCTCCAGAGTCTCATCTGTGATTTCCAGTCCGCTGTTGGAAAAGTTGGTGCGGATGGTGTTGGCTAAGGCAGTGTCATAGCCGGTTAATGCCGTTGTGATCTCCTCCGCTGTCATGCCAAGCTTCTCGGCACCGGAGGTATCCCGCAGGATGTACAAATTATAAATGGACTCCACAGAGTCTATCGCGGTGGGCTTCTGCTTGTTGCAGCCGGGAAGTGATAGCACAGCCAGGCACAAAACGAGAAAATGCAAAACTATTTTTTTCATAGGAATTCTCCTTAATTTAATGTTATATTTGCAA
>CABQGZ010000153.1 GCA_902463835.1 uncultured Lachnospiraceae bacterium | reverse complement strand
CCTACCACCAGCCCCTCAAGCCCCATCACAAGAATATTGCCCAGCACAATGATCAGCCAGTTGGGCGACCCTTTCTCCATTCCGGCCAGGGTCAGCACCACACCCATCATCCCGGCGTGACTTAAGGCAAAAGCGCCCACACGGACGAAGGAGATGGTGTTGGTGGCATAGCTTAGCACCACGTCAAAGAGCTCCACCAGAGCCTCCACGAAAAACATCGCCTTGCTGCCCTCGGGAAAAATCTTTTTCCTGCGCTCTACCAAGCGCTCTAAGGGCTCCTTTAAGAGAATCGCGATCAGCGGAACTCCAACAACAAGCCCGATGAGGATTGCCGCCGGCAGGTGATGGCCCGTGGCAATCAACACGGCACAGAAGGCTGCAAAACCATAGCACACAAGACCCGCGATGCCGCTCTGACTAAAGAACAGCCTTCCAAACTCCCTGGCCCGAATAGCGTTGATCATATTCAAGAGCATGGCTATCATGATCAGCACGCCGCCAAAGGCGATGGCCATCATCAAGGTTCCCATAATATCGTCCATAGGCCGCCGCCACACCGCCGGCAGTATCTCCTCGAATCCGAACAGGCTTCCGTAAAGAAAGCCAAAGACCGTGGACCAGATACCAGCCAGCGAAATGATTCCCGCCAGGCGCATGCCCTTGATGCGGTACAACAGGAATCCGCCGATCACAAGAAGCAGTCCCTGTCCCACATCCCCGAACATGATGCCGAACATCAGCGTATAAGTCAGCGCCACAAACAGGGTGGGATCCAGCTCGTTGTAAGCCGGCAGTCCATACATTTCCACAAACATCTCAAAAGGCTTGAGAATTCCGGGATTCTTCAGCTTCGTGGGCGGGCAGGTGCTGTTGTCCTCGTCCATCACTTCCTCTATGCAGTGAATATTTTCATCCTGTTCGATCTCCTTCTCAAAAGCCTTTGCGTCCTTCTCGGACATCCAGCCATACAGGATATAGTATTCTCCCTTATTCTTCGGCCTTGTGCATGCCGCCAGCTTGCGCACTTCAAAGTTCTCACAATAATCCTCCAGAGACTGGTAAGCTGACAGAATCTCAAGCCGGTTCTGTGTCAGCATGTCGCACATCTTGCCCCGCAGCTTCTCCATGGTCTCCTGATTCCTGGAGAACTCCTGCTCTGCCTCGCAATAAGCATCCTCCGGCGTTCCCTCGAAGGAATCCGGCAGGTGAAGCTTCTCAAAATGAAAGGATACATACACAGCATCAATCTCTGTGGCGTAGACTCTTGGCACAAAATATACGCCCCACACATACTTATCATCGCTATAACACTCATAAAACAAAGTCTTTGCCGTACTGTGGATGTATTTTTCCAGATTGTGATAATCATCCAGGGGGATTCTTCCAAATCTTGATTTGATAAAATGGAATTCCCGCATTTTCTTAAATTCAAAATCCAGACTGCGAAAGGTGGCAATCTCCTTCATGAAATCCGAAAGCTCCTGATTCCGTCTGACCAGCTCCCGCTGCCGGCTTATGATCTGTTCCGTATGCTCATAAGCCTCCTCAATGATGTCCTGGGCCGCTCCCGGAGATATGATATCCAGTCTGTCCCCAGCTTTTCTCTCCAGGTATTTCAGCAGTTCTTTCCCATTCAGATACGTATCCTTGTAGATATTGGTCTCAATAAATGGCTTCACATTGCTGATATTCCCCAGACTTGTCATGGCATTTTCAAAATGTATGTCGTACTTTTCCAGATACTGCTTCATCACCCGGTCAATGTCGTACTTTGGTCCGGTGATATGCAGCAGCTTCATTTTCTCAACCATGCGTAATCCTTCCTTTCCCGCGGATACTCCTCGTAAGTTCGCGTCCGCTGTTCTTGCTTCTATGACAGCCGATGGGCTGATCTTTAACCGGTCAGTTCACCAGTATCAGTTCCCGCAGATCCTTTGGCGGAAGCTGATACCGTATTCCCTCAATGATGGTGGTCAGACGTCCGATCTCCTGCTCCTTCTCGTAGAGATAACGCAGCACTGGCGCCATGGATACCCTGTATTTCTTACTCACCCGCTGATACATAGTCCCGATCACCTCCTGATAGGAAATCTCGTCCGCCATCCGGACAAAGGCATCCTTCCCTTTAAAATAAGCTGTTCCCGCCAGAATCCGGTTCCTCTCGGCAAGATCAGCCGCCGTGATCATTCCCATGAGTTCCTCCTTCTTCAGGCGATAGGTGTGGGGAATCAGAATGCCGACAAGCTCCGCCGGCGTCTGGTCATAGAACCGCCGATAGCGGTAGATCCACAGGATATTCAGCCAGTCAATATGCGTTCCGTAGATTTCAAGTAAAATCTTTTTTGTGTCAGAATTCTTCCTGCGTTTTACCTCTTTATACACACTGCTGTAATAGAAGATATCAAGGCCCATAGCGTAATCGGCATACTCCTTTTTCCCTGCGCCTTGAAGCTTCTGAAATATCCGATGATAAGGCGTCCCTGCAAGTGCCTGCTCCAGTTCCGCCAGACTTTCCACCCGATTCAGCCTGTCCACATCGCAGCGCATATGCTTTTGCCAGAAGGGATCCACTGCGATCCCGCTCCCTTCTCCTTCGTTCTGAAACAGACCCTTCAGACATTCCTTCAGCCTGTTTACTTCATAGCGAAAAAAAACATTCGACAGCGTCTGACGCTGGCCTGCATCCGCAAAGCGGTATATTTTTTCAAAATCCGTGATCAGGGATCGGTTGATGATCTCCTCCGCCTGCCCTCTGTGCCAGATGCCTTCCCGCCCCCGGTAGATGGGGCCATAGCTTCCCGTTCCCTTCAGATAATCTATGACCTCACTGACCGTTGCAAGCTCTGTCAGTTCCTTAAGATCCTCCTCTGTCAGAAGACTGCTGCTCATAGCTCTTGTCTTCGTGATCAGTCCGCTGTAACGCATTAATTTTCCCGGCATACTACACCTCTGTTATTCTCTGAAAGATCTCTTTGGCCAGCTCCTCCAGGTGATTGTCATATGTCTCGTCCAGCTTTCTTTTCTGGTTCTGATACGCCGCTTCCATCTGGCGAAGCTCCTGGAGCGCCTGTTCTTCCAGCTTTTCCCTTGTTTCGTCCAGATTCTTCCCAAGAGCTTTCTCCATGTTGCTGTCATAGATTGCCTGCTCCTGCTGCATCTGCTGCTGAAGCTGTTCTTTCTGCTGTTTCGCATCCTTCAGGATTCTCCCTGCCGTCTCCTCAATCTCATACAGCTTTGTGATGACCTCGTTCATGTGTTTCACCTTACTTCCTTACGCTGCTTATGAAAAGCCAACGCTTTGCTGTTTTCCATAATACCACTATTTCAAAAAATAATCAAATTTTTCATGAAATTTTATTCACCACTTTGACGCTAACCTCATATAGTAAACTGTAATCAAATTCCTGGAGGATTTAAGATGAGTGATTTAGCTGCTACAAATTGTGGATGTGGATGCGAATCCAACAACAACGGATGTGGATGTAGTTCCATTATCTGGATTATCCTGTTACTTTGCTGCTGTAATGGCAATAATGGCGGCGGGCTTTTCGGCGGAAACAACGGATGTGGATGCGATATGTGGATCATCATCATATTGCTGTTCTGCTGCAATGGCAACGGCAATGGTCTCTTTGGCGGCGGATGCTGCTAATCTGCCTGTCTGGCAATGTTGGGGAAAGGGCTGCTGTGAGCGGCCCTTTTTTCAATGGGAGGGGGAGGCCAGCCGCACTGGGGAATGCAGCACTAGGGCCGCCCAGGGGAACAGGTATGCCCATTTCAGACGCGCTCTCGCTCCGTCTGTGCCTGGAGCGAAAGCGCGTCTGACATGGGGATACCCTTGCTCTCGGGCGGACCCTTCGCAGCTACTTTTCACTTGCAGGTGACCCCTTCGCAGCGTCCTCTTTCTCGTCGCCCTGCGTCCCCCTTTTCTGCATACATTCGTCATCTACCTCGTAGACACTGTTACCATCTATAATCAATGTTCCCATAACTTTTTCCTTTCCTCAGGCAATTATATCTGCCGCAATATTCGCAACAGTTCACCCTTCGCCATTCATCCCTTTTGCTGGCTATGGCTGCCCTGTTCCCTATATTATATGCCTTTTGAGGAATCCAGTTATATTTTCCCTGGCTTTCTCATACATTTAATAAAAAATGGATAACGCTATGGAACAGGAAACGCAAAAGAATATTGCGGCTCTGGACGCTCTGGTTCAGGATCGTCACCTGCAGATGATGAAGGCTGCCATTCCATATCTCAATGATTCCAGTAAGATGTCGATCGCCTTTTTCATTAAATTCATAGAACTAGAGCGCACAGTGTCCTTATTCGATGGTCCTACGCCTACCATTCAGATGTGTTCTGTGCCGGAGTCGGAGGAACCCAGGCCGCTGCAGCTACTCTCGGCACTTCGGGAATTCTGCACGGAAAGAGAACAGGAAACCATCGACACGCTTCTGAATTTTATGGAGATGTTTTCTTTGCTTAGTTAATATGTCTAAAACATGGTTATTCAATCCCAAAGGAGGTATTATGGATCCATCATTTTTATTAAATAACCCACAGTTAAACAATATATCCCCGGAGAAGCTCCAGTTTCTGATGGAGATGGCAAATCAGGAAAAGGGCTCGAATCCCAAGGATATGGCCTCTGCACTTATGTCGGCCTCTGCCGCAGCGCAAAAAAGCGGCGTGGGCTTTGACAGTTCGGAGACAGATATGATCGTCGAGGTTCTGAAGCAGAGTATGTCCGACAGTGATAAGAAGAAGGCGGATATGATACTTAATATGATGAAAAGCAGGAAAAGATAGATACTTATGTAAGAACGAAGGCCTTCCGCAGCAGATATTGTATCTCCTGTGAAAGGCCTTCTTACGATTCTTTGTCTTACTTCTGCACGATATTGATAATCCGTCCCGGAACATAGATCTCTTTTACGATGGTTCCGGTCAGCTTGTCTGCCACTGCCTCTTTCCCGGCTGCGATGGCTGCGTCCTTATCCACATCCACTGGAAGGGCTACCACTGCCTTGGTCTTGCCGTTGATCTGAACGGCCACCTCGATAGTGTTCTCCACGGTCTTCGCTTCATCAAACGCGGGCCACTGCTGGGCGTAAACCCGGCCTTCGTATCCACAGGCAGCCCACAGCTCCTCTGTGATGTGGGGCGCCACCGGATTTAAGAGAAGCAGGAAGGTGCGGTATTCTCCCCGGGTGATGCTGCCCTTCTTGGCAAAATCATTCAGCAGGGACATCATGGCTGCGATGGCCGTGTTGTATTTCAGACTCTCGTAGTCGTTGCTCACCTTCTTGATGGTCTGGTGCATCTTCGTCTCAAAATCACTGCTGTAGCCGTCGCCATCCACCAGGATGTCCTGAAGCTTCCACACACGATCCAGGAATCTTCGACAGCCCTTCACGCCGTTCTCCGACCAGGAGGCGCTCAGGTCAAAGGCTCCGATGAACATCTCGTAGGTACGCAGGGTATCTGCGCCGTAGTCCATGACGATATCGTCCGGGTTCACCACGTTGCCCCGGGATTTGGACATCTTCTCGCCGTTCTCGCCCAGGATCATGCCGTGGCTGGTACGTTTCTGATAAGGTTCCGGAGTAGGTACGACGCCCTGATCGTACAGGAACCGGTGCCAGAACCTGGAGTACAGCAGATGCAGGGTGGTATGCTCCATACCGCCGTTGTACCAGTCTACCGGAAGCCAGTACTTCAGCGCTTCCTGGCTGGCCAGCGCCTCTGTATTGTGGGGATCTGTGTAGCGCAGGAAATACCAGGAGGAACCTGCCCACTGGGGCATGGTGTCTGTCTCCCGCTTCGCCGGGCCTCCACAGCAGGGGCAGGTGGTATTCACCCAGTCGGTCATGGCCGCTAAGGGGGATTCCCCGTTGTCGGTGGGCATATAGCTCTCCACCTCCGGAAGCTCTAAGGGAAGCTCACTCTCCGGGAGAGCCACATAGCCGCATTTGTCGCAGTGTACCACAGGAATCGGCTCACCCCAGTAACGCTGGCGGGAAAATACCCAGTCGCGCAATTTATAGTTTGTCTTGCCGGTACCGATCTTCTTGTCTTCCAGAAATTCGATGATCTTCTTCTTTGCTTCCGCCACTTCCAGGCCGTTTAAAAAGTCGGAATTCACCAATTTTCCGGTTGCCACATCGGTAAACGCCTCCTCCTGCACATTCTCGCCGCCGGCAACCACCTCAATGATGGGAAGGCCGAATTTCTTGGCAAATTCCCAGTCTCTGGTGTCATGGGCAGGCACAGCCATGATGGCGCCTGTTCCGTAGCTCATCAACACATAATCAGATACCCAGATCGGAATCTCCTTGCCGTTCACCGGGTTCACAGCCCTGATGCCGTCAATCTCCACTCCTGTCTTATCCTTGGCAAGCTCGGAGCGTTCAAAATCGGACTTTCTGGCGGCCTGCTCCTGGTAAGCTTTGATATCCTCCAGGTTCCTGATCTCATCCTTATATTTTTCCAGCATGGGATGCTCCGGGGATACCACCATGTA
Organism: uncultured Lachnospiraceae bacterium; assembly: GCA_902463835.1. Taxonomy (GTDB): domain Bacteria; phylum Bacillota; class Clostridia; order Lachnospirales; family Lachnospiraceae; genus 14-2. The sequence goes on along the minus strand of CABQGZ010000153.1, from coordinate 1,000 downwards.
GGTTGCGCCAAACAAGGTATCCGGCCGGGTGGTGTACACGGTGAGTTTGTCTTCCTTTCCCGCAAGGGCAAAGTCCACCTCTGCCCCCTGGCTCTTGCCGATCCAGTTCTTCTGAGAGACCTTGACACGCTCGATGAAATCCACATCATTCAGGCCCTCCAGCAGCTTCTCCGCGTATTCGGTGATCTTCAGCATCCACTGGCTCTTCACCTTGCGGACCACCGGCGCGCCGCAGCGCTCGCAGACGCCGTTCACCACTTCCTCGTTGGCCAGGCCGACTTTGCAGGAAGTACACCAGTTGATGGGCATCTCGCTCTTGTAGGCAAGACCTGCCTGGAACAATTTCAGGAAGATCCACTGGGTCCATTTATAGTAATCCACATCTGTGGTGTTGATTTCTCGATCCCAGTCAAAGGAATAGCCCAGGGAGTGAAGCTGATCCTTGAAGCGTTTCACATTGTTGGCTGTCACGATCTTCGGATGAATCTTATTCTTGATGGCATAATTCTCTGTGGGAAGTCCGAAGGCGTCCCAGCCCATGGGATACAGCACGTTGTAGCCCTGCATTCTTCTTTTTCTGGCCACGATATCAAGGGCGGTGTACGGTCTCGGATGGCCTACATGAAGCCCCTGTCCCGATGGATACGGGAATTCTACCAGTGCAAAATACTTGGGCTTGGAATAGTCGTTGGTTGCCGCAAAGGCCTTCTCCTCGTCCCAGACCTTCTGCCATTTCTGCTCAATCTCTCGATGGTTGTATGGTACTGACATATGTTACTCCTCCTACCGCAGCGGTGCTGCTGCTATTTTCTCTTTCATCAAAGGTTCTTTCACTTTTTTCAAGTTTATCACACCGGGAAAATTTGTCAAGTGCATGAGGCGCACAATCCTTGTATTTTTACATATACTAACAAGGAAAGAACTGTTTTTTTGGAGCATCTATGGAAATAAATCCAGGATTAAGTTATTTTAATACACTTCTCTATGAAAAGCCCGCCGC
>CABQGZ010000152.1 GCA_902463835.1 uncultured Lachnospiraceae bacterium | reverse complement strand
GGACAGACAGAAGGACGGATCTACGTCCTTCTCGATGAAATCCAAGAAGTGAACACTTGGGAGCAGGTCATAAATTCCCTCCGCGTAGATCTTGACTGCGATATCTATGTAACAGGCTCAAACGCAAAGCTTCTCTCCGGGGAACTCGCCACGCTGTTGGCTGGGCGGTATGTGGAGATACAGGTCTATCCGCTGGATTTTGAAGAATATCTGGCATTCGCAGCAGAGAATGAGGACGAGGCAAAGCTCTCGAAGCAGGAACAGTTTGCTAACTTTCTCCGTTTTGGGGGACTGCCCGGCATCCATCAGCTGAAATGGGATGAAGATCGCGTCATGCAATACCTTCATGACATCTATAATTCCGTTCTGCTGAAGGATGTGATCGCACGAAACCGGATACGCGACACGGCGCTGCTGGAGAGCATTGTCCTGTATCTTATGGACAACATCGGAAACACTTTTTCCGCAAAAACAATCTCTGATTTTTTAAAAAGCCAGGGGCGAAAGCTAAGCACGGAAACCGTCTACAATTATCTGAAGGCATTGGAAAGCGCTTTCCTGATCCACAAGGTCGTCCGCTTTGACATCAAGGGAAAGCGGATACTGGAGACGCAGGAAAAATACTACCTCTCCGATTTAGGTCTGCGCCACGCCGTTATTGGCTACCGGGACAATGATATTGCCGGCGTTCTGGAGAACACTGTATTCCTGGAGCTACTGCGCAGAGGTTTCTCCGTCAACATCGGAAAGCAGGATGTGGCAGAGGTTGACTTTGTCGCAAACCGGGCTGACGACCGGCTCTATATCCAAGTCTGCTATATTCTTACGCCGGAAAACACGGATCGGGAATTTGCGCCGCTGGAGGCAATCTCGGATAACTACGAAAAGCTTGTTCTGTCCACGGATACGCTGCTGCGGGTCAACCGTGGAGGGATCCGTCAAAAGAACATTATAGACTTTCTGTTGGAACACTAAATATGAGATAACGCAGGAACGAGAAAAGGACGGTACAGCCGAAGCTGAACCGCCCTTTTTCACTAAGATAATTGCCGCTGGAAGCAGTGCTCCCAAACATAATCATCAAGACCCTTATATCGGGGATCCCACAGATAGGTGCCATAGCGAAAACCTGCATCCGAAAGCAGTGAGACCAGCGTCCTGTATCCGCCTTGCACATGGGGGTTCTCCATGAAATCCATGTCGAATGCAGTCATGATACGTTCTACACCTTGCTCGTGCAGCTGCGGCAGGATAAGCTCCAATTGGGTCAATGTATTTACCCCCGCAACTGCGAGTACTGTCTGTCCTGTCAGGTAATGGATGACATCCGCTTTCATGGGGCCCTCTGTGAGCAGCACCATAGCGCGTGGTTCCCCCGCAATATGTACCCAACCCTCCGCCTTACAGCCGTCTGTGCGGCCGGTGCTGGATACCCAGCGAAATTTGCGCCGCGTCGCATTATCCCGGCGAATCTGCATGCCTTGAATACGGCCTTTGCTGTCTCGCACCGGAATCAGAATACCGCGGCTCTCACAGGCAAAGGACCATTTCCCGTCTTTTCGGTAAAAGCCGGGTACACCGGACAGATAATATCCGCTGGATTGAAGCTGCCTTGCAATGGTTTGCATCCCCACCACCGGAGTGGTCCGGTACCCAAGCCTGTCGATTTCCTCATCTGATAGGCCCCGGTTTCGCAGGTTCTGCCGATGGTCGGAGGCCAGCGTCAGCTTGGACAGAAGCCCGGTATAGGTGTCGCTTCGTGATGCAATATCTGTCGGTGGGACTTCTGCAACCACGGGCACAGGAATGTGCTCTGGCTTCGGTATACTGCCCTGCACATCCAAGCGTGCAATCAGAGCATCACGGACCTCCTCGCGGGCAATCCCCGTATAGTATGCATACAGATCGAAAATGCCGCCGGAGAACCCACAGCGCGGACAGCGAAATACATCCTTCTGCAGATTGATGTTGAGATGTTTTGCGTGCGGCTCGTCATCACAACACGGGCAGGGCACATTGTAGTTGCTTCTTCCGTATGGCGGGTATGGAAGCCCAATCAGCGGAATGATGTCTGACATGTGCTCCTGCGACCGCTGTACCTACGCCAGGTCTTCGGCCATCATTCTATATGACTTCTGCAAGGCGCTGCATATCCCTGTCACCGTTTACGGTCATTCCACCAGTGGCAGCAGTGTGGAGCTGTATTCCTATGCAGAGTTTGAAAGCATCGATAACGATGATAAATACCGCATGATGGACATTGCTGCCCGTGGCAGCAACCGCGACGGCGCCGCGCTTCGTTTTGTGGCGGAGCAGCTGGTTAAACGGCCGGAGGAGGTAAAGATCCTGATCCTTGTATCCGATGGTCAACCGGCAGCACCCGGTTACTACGGCAGTGCCGCCGAGGAAGATCTCCGCGGCATCAGGCAGGAGTACCGGCGCAAGGGAGTATTGTTCATTGCGGCCGCTATCGGCGAGGACAAACAGAACATCGAGCGAATCTATGGTGATTCCTTTATGGACATCACAGATCTGAATCAACTGCCCGTAAAGCTGACCGCAGCGGTCAAGCGACATATGCGGGTCTAACGGGGATATTACAATTCACAACGACGGGCAGCGGATTCTTTTCCTGCTGCCCGTTAATCTTACAACAGGAAAGGAATCAAAAAAATGAGTCATTTTGTAACATTGGTCAATTTTTATATGCCCAAACTGGAGGAAAACTGCGAGGAAAACATGCGTTATGCGGAACAGATCGCAGAAGTCAAAGAAAAGCTGGCGCAGGATCCGGAGAGTTTTGCTTTGCGGTTTCTTTTGAAACGACTTCAAAGCAAGGCCAGCACTCTGGAACGTTCGGCTGAGTGCGAGATTGATGAGCTGATGGCCCCATTCTGTGAAGGAACGGATGACCCTGCCTATCTGAAGTTTGAGGATCGAACCGATGACCTGCGGCGGGATTATGAGACCGACAAAATCAACTGTGTCCGTTTTCCGGACGGAACTGTCGTTCCGGAGTACAGCCGGCTGGTGTGCGAAAAATATCTCATTAAAGATGGCAAGGTGTTTCAGAAAAAGGCCGGACACCTCGGCCATGAGAAGCGCACAAAGAAAGCGAAAAAGATGCGTGCATTTATGGGATATCCGGTGAAGAAGCTCTATCCCAGCCTGAAGCAGTATGCGGAGGACTACTGCGGTTATACCTATGACAGCAAGAACAATGCGTATGGGTATTGCTGCAATCCGAATGCCTTCTGGGATTGGTATTCCATTGGTGGCCGCTGGCCGTTCCAATTCCTTGTCCGTGACACAGCGGAACGAATTAACGGTGAGCGCACATGGGGCAACGAAGATGATGTATGTGAGGCGCCCGAAGGCTATATATGGGTCTGCGGCGCAAGAAAAAGGGATATTGCATGGGGTCTCATGAAGGAATGGGAACTGCAGCACGCCAAAAAGCGCTTTAAGCTTCTTGCAGAGACATTTCGTTCCGGCAAGGCTCCGGAAGGCAGCTTCTGGAAGATCACGGAGGATGGAATTATCTCTTTCGTAACGCAGATCTATTTCAAGAATGAAAGCGAGGAGGCTTACCTCCGCCGCAACGGACTTGCACCGAATCAGCGCATGGTGCCCGACGCCTATTCCTTCCTTCAGGACGGAGACTGGCACTCCAAGGGAGAAATGGGCTGGTGGGGCATCAGCAGCAACGACAAGAAGCCGGACGCATGGCGGCAGATGTTGGCAGACTACATAGACAGCATCCCTGACGATCATTTCATTGTCGGGATCGACTGCCATATCTAAGATAGGAGGAGCGAAAAATGATTTTGAACAGAACTGGCGCTGAATTTGAGTATGAAGGCGTCACATACACGATTGGCGGAGCCATTGTCGGCACCGCTGAAAGTGAATACGCAGGGCTTTATGGCCGAATAAACGCCATTCATGATGGCGAGGATAAGGAGACCGAAAACGAAACTCCTGACATCTATTGTGAGTTTGACCCTCCGGTCATGCCGCATGAGGTCAAGGCGCTGGAGGATACCTTCTCTGATCTGTATCACCAGCCAAAGGCCATTGCTGATATCGTACTGGACATGGTTATCATGGCGCCCGAAATGATTCGTCCGTTGGATGATCTTCGTTCTATGCGTAAACGCGTCAATGTTTTTCTTGTGATGGAAGACTGGGCTGTGGATGGCGAGCACGGAAATGATTGCGAGGCGTTCTCGGACTATGACGATGCAAAGCGTATTATGACAAATCGTATTCGAGAAGAATTGGAGGACGGAAGCGTTCCGTCTTGGAGAGAATCAAGCATCTTCGCAGAGAATTCTTCGATGGACTTCTACGAAGCATATCTTGACGGCGAATACATGGAAAATCACTACAAAATCATGATTATCCGGCAGCCGCTGATGATGTCCAGTAGGTATATTCGGGAGGTTGGAGGAGTGTATAAGGCGCAATGCCAGACCGAAGACTTTATATCGCAAATCGAACAATGGGATGAAGTTGCAGCATTGAGTGACGCGCAGTATCAGAGACTCATTACAAACCCGATGATTCCTGAGTGCATCGAACGCCATCTCGGGCGCAATGACCACTATTGGGAAGCGTATTGGGAAAGTGTATCTGAGGCTGCTCATGGTTTGGTCAGGCAAGCATCAAAGCAACCTGATTGCTTCACACCAGAAGCAGAAAATCCATACCCGCTTTGCATTGGCTCGGGCAAATCAGAGTGCGATGATTGCTGCCTGTATATGCATATGAAAGGAGAAGGCGGCTATGAGTGCTGAAAACAGGCTCACCTCCATCGTCTCGTATCCAGAGCGCGGAACTGGCGGCAACAATCGCTATCGCGGCAACTGTTCACCCAAGCTAATTGAGGATCTGATCGGGTTTTTCAAGCCGGCCGAGATCTGCGACTACATGTGCGGCAGCGGCACGACGCAGGATGCCGCTCATACCATGGGAATCATTAGCCATTGCTACGATCTGCACAGCGGATTCGATCTCATAAATTGCGAGATACCTGAGCGTCCTGAGTTTGTGTTCTGGCATCCGCCGTATTGGGATATGATTACATTTTCAGACGTGATGTACAAGGCTTCGGAGGTGCAGTCAAAATACGGATATGATCCCCGGCAGTTCGACTTATCACGCATCCCCAAATGGGAGGACTTCGTGCGCGTAATGAACTACGCCATGATGAAACAATTCTGCGCTTTGGAGCGTGGCGGCAGGATGGCCGTGCTGGTCGGCGATATCAAGAAGAAAGGGCAGCTTTACAGCATGCTCTTTGAATTGATCAAGCCGGGCACATTGGAAAATGTCATCATAAAAGCACAGCACAATTGCTTTTCAAATCAAACACAGTACAGTGGGCATTTCATCCCCATACTGCATGAGTATCTACTGATTATCAAGAAGGATGCGTCCTTGGTGTATCCGATCCTGATAACGGAGCCTGTACAAAAGGATATCCGCGATATGAACGGCGCTACCTGGCGGGATGTGGTTGCAGCAGTGCTGGAAACCTGCCAATCTCCTGTTTCGCTTGCATACATTTATGAGCAAGTCGAGCCATATACCAAAGCGCGGAAAAATCAGTGGTGGAAAGAGAAGGTTCGCCAAACCCTGCAATGCAGTCCGCAGATCTTCGTGCATACAGGACGCGGGATGTGGGCGTTGAACCGTTCCGCATAGTTTGCCTTTCGAGGGATGCCGCATCTGCGGCATCCCTCTTTCCTTTCAGCTTTTATGGCCTTTTCGTTTGACTATGGATTGACTGTCGGCCGCTGCTCTGGTATAATCATCATGTAAGTATCAGAGTTTAGCCACGGCTAAGCAGAGTTTAACCGAGTTGCGAAGTGTCATTTGTGCATTGCACGAATGGCACTTTTTTCGTTTCCGGCCAATTCCATAGTGGCATAAGCCAGCAGTCCGATCATGGGTTGCTGGTTTTTGTTATATCACGGCGAATACCGCCAAAAAAAACGAAAGGAGAACACAAAAATGTTACAACCATGCCAGGACAACTACTCCACGACCTTTGCTTCCTACGAGGGGATGCGCCGGTACCATGAGAAGGAATCGCTGGAAAGCCAATGGCACAGATGCAGGGTCAATGAACTGCATATTGAGCCGCTGGATAAGGCGTCGCCTCTTTATGGAACTCCGTCCGCATTCGCTGCGGGAATCAGCGCCGAGTCCGTTGAGGACACGGCGGAAAACCTCGGTCTTGCCATGCGGGTAGATGGTTCTTACTATCCCGTCCGCAGCACGGCCTACAAAAGCCTGTTGGACAGAGCAAAAATCAGCGGATCGGCCTTGCCGAAGCTGAGCCGCCAAAGATTGGCGTCGGTGCTTAACGATTGCCTGGAGCTGTATTCTTCGGAGACGCTCCTGCTTATCCGAGATGAAAAAATCTCGGCAGCACACTCCGGCGATTCCATGGATTATTCCGTGCTGCCGATCGATGAACTGCTGAAGGTTCTGACCAAAAAGCTGGACGACCGTTTCCCCGGCAGCATGTTTCAGGGCGGATATCGCGATCATTCGCTCTCCAGTGCCTCCTGGACTATGCCCGGGCAAAAGGAAGACCTGCTCGGCGCCTATGCCAAGCTGCTGGCGTCGCAGGGGAAACCCACACTTGCTGCCAAACTTGTTCCCGCCATCCGCTTTGTTACCTCGGATACCGGCATTGCCTCGGCTAAGGTTTCCGCCATGCTGGAGGGTACGCAGCATCCGATCCATATTGGGAGCTGTATCGCCGTGGACCACAGGCACCAGAGTAAAGTGGAGGACTTTGAAGCGGCTTTGGACCAGCTGTTTGCGCAGTTCGGTGATTCGGTCGCCAGATTACAAAAGCTGTTGGATATCCATCTGAGCTATCCGGTCAATGCGATGACCAGAATCTGCAAAAAGTTGTCTCTGCCGAAGAAAGCTGCTTTGGAAGCAATCGGCATGTTTGAGATGGCCTATGGAGGAGGAACTGCAACCGCCCATGATGTGTTCATGGCTATGCAGGAGAGCCCCTATATTCTCAAATCTGACCATGCACCGGAGAGCAAAATGCTCGTTGTGGAGGAGAACATGGCGCGGGCGCTTACGCTGAGGTGGGGTGATTACGACCTTGCGAAGGCGGTGAGCTACTGATGTCCGCTCCGATTATTCTCTGCGACACTGCAGGCATGACCAACGAGCGATGGCTGGAATGCCGCGCCCACGGGCCTAAGGGCACCATTCCATATACGGTGGGAGGCAGCGATGTGGCTGCTATCTTCGGCGTATCGCCGTGGACAACACCGCTGGAGCTATGGATGATCAAAAAGGGACGGATGAAGGCGCCTGTGAAATCCAATCAGGAGCAGCTGATGATGGGGCATCTTCTGGAACCTATCGCGGCCTATTGGTATCAGCAAAAAACCGGCAATACGGTTTATGACGATACCTATATGTATCAGCACGCAGATCACCCGTGGGCTCTTGCGGACTTTGACCGCCGCTTTACCCGTAAGGAGGACAACGCTCCCGGCATTTTAGAGTGTAAAAGCTGCACCTAT
>CABQGZ010000151.1 GCA_902463835.1 uncultured Lachnospiraceae bacterium | reverse complement strand
CGTCAGCTAACAGTTGATAAGTAAATTAGTTCCTTATCACTGTTAAGCCAAGGCTGTCGGGGTAAATTCATGTCACTGTTGGTAGCGCAATAGCAAAGAACGGAGTACGGGCGTGAAATCTTCGCAGATCTGCCGTGCGATTTCGGTGGCGGTAGCCTCATCGTAGACATGGGAGGTAATATTTCGTGCGGAGATGATTGCGTTCCACATATCGGCATCGTCGATTATGCCGGCGGCATAGGCGTCCTTCAGCACAGCGCGGGGCGAAACGACGGCGAGCACAACGCCCTGATCCTCCAAGTATTCGCGGAGTGATTTCCACGCTAGCTCCACCGCGAACTCAAAACGCTGAATCAGTCCATCGCGGTACAACGTATCCTGCGGCGCTGCAAGATAGCTTTTGACGGCATCTTCCAACCGCGCAAAGGCACGTTTATAGTTTTCGATCTTCTGCAGCATACAGTGTTACACCATCCTTCTCGATGTTTTGCAGAAACGCGGGTTCCATATTCTCGGAGATATGCACGATATCCAGCTTCAAGAGCGTGGGAATATCCTCTGCCTCAAGGGAAAAGCCGCCGCGCTGCTTCTCGGGCATACCGTATACAGCGAGGTCAACATCGCTGCGTGCGTGGAAGTCTCCTCTGGCGCGGGAGCCGTAGAGGACTAACCGCTGTGCGCCATACCGTGCGGCAAGATTTGCAAGTTTTGTGTATAGCTCGTCCATGCGCCCTCCATCAAGATATGTCGCTTCACATACTTATCATACCACTTTTTCACATAGTAACACAAAACAGCTAAAAAGGAAAGGCGCTATGTTCAACAGTATTTGGCGGCAATAGACGTAAAATGGCTACCAGCACAAGGTTGCTGAAGCCTTCATTCATCCAACATCAACTGTCCATCCAACGCCTGCTGTTTTAGTCGCTGGAGCTGTTCCTTTTCCAGCTGGGCGATGCTCTTTTCGGGAGTGGGCAGATCTTCCGGCATTGTGCCGCCGATTTTTTCAATGGCTTCTCGTACTTCGCTGCCGACCTTGTAATGAACGGCGGTGGCGGTATCCGCACTGTTCACGCTATCCTTTCGGAGCTTTTCCTCGGTCTGAGAAATACGGAACAGGTTTGCGATCAGCTCTGTACTGCCCATGTAGTCGAGGATCTTTTGACCGACTTCCAAGTTCTTCTTGCGGTGAATGTCATCCACGGTCATGCCGCCGTACAATCCCATGTACCCGGCGTTTTGGAATACGGCAAACTCATCTGCCGTGATCACACCGGCATTCCTGGCAGCTTCGGCAAGCAGCTGATTCCATTGCTTGATATCGCCGCGCACGACCAGCCGGCGGCTGTCCTCGTCCAGCTGGTTAAAACGGTCTGCCACTTCCTGCCGGTAGGTTTGGATGGCGAAATAGGTTTGTCCCAGCGCGATGACTTCTTTGCGCGGATCACCGTTCTGTACGATCAGATAGCAGGCGTAGCGGGACAGCTCGTAGTCAACAAGCTCCTTCACACCGCCGTGAGGCATAGGCGATGTTTTCCTGACCTCAGGAAAACATTCGGCAACGTTATGCCCACTGTTTTCACAGGCGATCATGGCGCGCTTGATGACCTTGGCAAAGTTTTCCCATTTTGCATAATCCAGGACCGGGGCCAGTTCTCTGGCATACCAATACTCGGAACCGTCCGAGCGCGTTCTGCGAATGTCCTCAAAGCATTTATATTCGGTGGCAACGAGATGGCTCATGTAGTGTCCCTCCCCCTATTTTTACACGGCAATAGTAACATAGATCGATAAAAAAAGAAAGGAGAAATCCTGTGACAGATAACCTCTGGATACTCTTTGCTGCGGCGGGTGTCATGGTGGCCGTCATCGGCGGACTGTCGCTGCTGGGCGACCACTACACACTGAACAACATCAAGTCCAAGACCGTGGGCGACGGGCAGCATGGCACGGCACGGTGGGCAACCGATGCGGAGCTCCGCAAGACCTACGCCCTCGTCCCCTTCCAAGTGCCGGACTGGCGGGCAGGCAAAAATCTGCCTGAAGCGCAGGGACTGGTGCTGGGCAGTATTAGCGGCAAGCACGGTATCACCGCGCTGGTAGACAAGGACGATGTGCATTGTCTTATGATCGGCGCATCCGGCGTGGGTAAGACAGCGTACTTTTTGTACCCAAACTTGGAATATGCCTGCGCCAGCGGTATGAGCTTCCTGGCACTGGATACCAAGGGTGACCTCGCCCGCAACTATGGCGCAGTGGCGGCACGGTATTATGGCTATCATGTTTCCGTGGTGGATCTTCGTAACCCCACGCGCTCGGATGGCTACAACCTGCTGACGCTCATCAATCATTATATGGACATGGCACGAAAGACAGGCAATCTCGCTGCACGCGCCAAAGCGGAGAAGTACACCAAGATACTGGCCAAGACCATCGTATCACCGAACGGCGACACAGACTACGGACAGAACGCCTACTTCTACGATGCGGCGGAGGGCTTGCTGACATCCGTGGTGCTTCTGCTGGCGGAGTTCCTGCCGCCGGACAGCAAATGCCCCGCAGAGCGCCGACACATCGTGTCCGTATTCAAGCTGGTGCAGGAACTATTAGCGCCCTCCGGCGTTCGCGGCAAAAACTGGTTTGCGCTTCTGATGGACAGACTGCCGGACATACACAAGGCCCGGTGGTTTGCCGGTGCAGCGCTGGATGCCTCCGAACAGGCCATGGCCTCCGTCATGTCCACGGTGCTGTCCCGGCTCAACGCCTTCCTGGACTCGGAGCTGGAGCAGGTGCTGTGCTTCGACAGTGCCACCAACGCCGAGCAGTTTGCGGCGGAGAAGTCCGCTATCTTCCTCATCCTGCCGGAGGAGGACACCACCAAGAACTTCATGGCAGGGCTGATGATACAGACGCTGGCACGGGAGTTGTTCGCCGTGGCGGACGAGAACGGTGGGCATCTGCCCAGCCGCGTGGTGTTCTATTGTGATGAGTTCGGAACTATGCCCGCCTTTGATGTGGAGGCACTGTTCAGCGCGGGTCGCTCCCGTGGTATCACACTGGTACCCATCATCCAATCGCTGGCGCAGTTGGAGAAGAATTACGGAAGAGAAGGCGCGGAGATCCTGACCGACAACTGTCAGGATACCATCTTCGGCGGCTTTGCGCCCAACAGTCAGACGGCGGAGCAGCTCTCCAAATCGCTGGGCAGCCGCACGGTACTCAGCGGCTCTGTCAGTAAGGGGAAGAACGATCCCAGTCAGAGCCTGCAGATGATGGAGCGTCCGCTGATGACGCCGGACGAGCTGAAATCCATTCCCAAGGGCAGCTTTGTGGTGATGAAAACGGGGACACACCCTATGCAGACGAAGCTGCGGCTGTTTCTCGATTGGGGCATTACCTTTGGCGAGCCGTATGCAACCCCGGAACATGCGGCGCGGCCTGTGGCCTACGCCAGCCGCCAGGAATTGTTCCTCAGTATCAGCAAAAGATATAGCAGCAGTGACCAGCCCGTACAGGCGCAGCAGGCATCGGCCACACAGAGGAGAACACCTCGCTCGGCCATGGGGCTCTACAGTGAGGACACAAGGCCATGAGCTACTTTGGAAGCATCTATGCAGATCAGGAGCTGCCCCACCGCGCCAAGGCGGTCTATATGTATCTGAAGGATCGTTCCAATGCCGGAGATACCTGCTGGCCCAGTGTCCGCAGGATCGCGGAGGACTTAAAACTGTCCCGCCGCACCGTGCAGCGAGCCTTGACAGACTTGGAGCGTCATGGCTTTCTGGAACGCACACACCGCTGCCGTCCCAACGGCAGCCTGACCAGCAACCTGTACCGCGTCAAATGAGCAGAGAAAGAACGCACCTCCCACCAAGGGGGAGGTGCGCTCTCAAGTTGTCATAAGGGTAGCGTCACCATGGCGTACCCAGAAGGACTCACTCTATCGGAGGTACTAAGACAGAAGGAAGAATGAGACAAGTATTCCCATAAAACAGAACCTAAAAAGGCATGAGACTCGATTGCGGCGTAATGAGTAGAAAACCTACAGATTAACCACGAAACATACGATAGATCACTGAACCTTGATGTCTTTTTCCATGGGAAACGAGGTCATGTGCAAATACATGGAGTATTTGTCCAGATGCCGCCATGTGTCACTTCCAAAGAAGGCTTTTTGCAGATCAAAGGGAAGAACAAGTTGGTATTCCGTATTGGGTGAAAGATGGATGCCGAAATTTCCTTGTAAAACCGGATTTAATTTGGTGAGGAGTTCCCAGTCCAAACCGACGTAATTGTCGACTCCGTGGAGCGCGAGGTCTGTCAGCATAACGCCCTCCGCATCGCTGCTGCCATTAAACAACGTTATGTAGGTTAACGCCAATTTTTCGGGGTGTGATGGATAATCATCGACATCAACAAGATCACTGCTGCTGATGTATTCACCAAAGTCTACGATATCAAACTGATCCACTCGTAGGGAGTATCCATCAATACAGGCGCCGCCAATATAATCCTGACCAAACGGAACAACGTCACCTATTTCATGCAGCTTCTTTTGGGCACAGAGATTTTTATATACATGATTCAGCGTTGTGTATCGCCATGCCCAAGCAGCGCATAGCAGAACGATAAGGATGCCAACGATAATACTTCGCTTTTTCATGTTACAGACGTCCTTTCGATACAGCCGTTTGAGATAGTAAGTATCTCATCTGAAAGTGATGTCAGAATGCTGGAATCGTGGCATGTAAGTACGATGAGAGCACCACGCTCTCTTTCGCGGCGGATGAGGGCACAAATCTGCGCGACGCCTGTGTCATCCAGTGCATTGGTTGGTTCATCTAAAATAATCAAGTCAGGCTGCTCCATAATGGCCGCAGCAATCCCCAAGCGCTGTTTCATGCCAAGGGAATACTTTCTATATTTCCGGCGATCGGATGGCGATAAGCCAACATCTTCGATTGTCTGACTGATTTGCTGTATAGTAACGCGATCTCTGAGGCGGGCCAGAAGCCGGAGATTATCAAGACCGGTATAGTTTGGGAGAAAGGAGGGGTTTTCAATAAGAAGGCCAAGTGAACTGGGAAAATCAACCTCCTTGCCCAACTCAGTGCCGTCTATGTATACGGCGCCGCTTGTGGGGCGGATGAGTCCACTGATAAGGCGCATCAGCATAGTTTTACCACAGCCATTAGGCCCTTGCAGACCATATACATGGCCGCTGGTAAAGCGATAAGATATATCGCCTAATATGGTAGCCCTTCGGATAATTTTTGTGGCATGGTCGATAATGATTTCCATATGGTCTCCTATTCTTCTATGCTCAGTATATCGGCTTTCCTGAATGCTGCTACCCCAATCAGAATACATGCTATGATCATTCCAATAGCAAAGCATGCTGAGAATAGAGGAGAAGCACCGCCTGCCGTTACATAAGAGCTTCGTATTGACATGGCACCGACACCAAGAAACCATCGAGATGATCCAAACGCGGCAAAAGCTAATAGAAGCATGCATGATAAAAAGGCGAGAATTGGCTTCGTAATCATGCAAAGAAGCATTTCCAGCATACTTAATGCAAAAATAGTCAGGAATGGAAGCAGGACTGCAACCATGCTGGTTTGCCTTATGGATAATGATATCGGATCGGATATAGCGGATTGAAAAATATAAGCACAGGACTGGGAAGAAGCTGCCATGGTGGATGATGCGCCGGCAAACCATGAGAAGAGAAATGTTGTAAGACAGGCCAACACAAGATAGAGCAGACAGCTCATTGCATTCCATAGACACTTTGAAAGAAACCAGCCGGCTTTATTTCTGCAGCGGTAAATAATCTGCAAGCCGAACGATGTCATGTCTTTAGGCAGGTAGTCTAAGTTTAGATAGAGGCAGCTTCCAACAACGAGTATCCACAATGTTGGTAAAGAGATATCTTGAAGTGCGGTGTTTGCTGAAATTGGCAGTTGTCCTTTGAAGCAGTAAAGCAGATAATCGCCCCAAGAAGCCGAAATCCCGGCGGCACTAAATTCGCGGTTGCCCAAAAAACATGGTATCAGGAAGATGATAGGGATCAGCAGCTGGCGCCAACGAAGAAGTCCATTGCGCAGATCATGCCAGAGCACATTAAACCAGTTCATGTTTTATCACCTGCCAACGCCCAATCAGGAAAGAAATTGCAATCAGAACACCGATTTCAAGAAACATCAGCCACTCCGGGTTCTGATTGGCGGAAATGCCTGCCGCAAGATTCAATGGTGACAGCGCAAGATGGCAATGTCCGTAATTTAATAGAACGGCACAGAGCACATCCAAGGTGACCAGTATGACAAATGGCGTCAGGATCACGATAACCTGTAGCCGCGGCTTGGCACCCACAACAAAGCAAAGACAGGCTGCGGTGCCGCCCCAAAGGAATTCCATGCCACACCATATCAGGGAATAAAGCCACGGATTTGTATAGTAAATTTGCGAAAGAAAATTGCCGTCGAATACCATCGCCAGAAAGTCGTTGACATTGGGGATAAGTGCGGGGCAAATCAAAGCGTTAACCATCAGATTCAAGAAAACAGGCAATGCCAGCGCAATTCCGCCGCTGACAAAGACTGCGATATACTTCGAAACAAAGTATATCATGTGATTGCGTCTGAGGACGATCTGATAATAAATGCCAGATCTTCGTTCTTGACAGTATGACCACCCAAAGGGCATGGACACCAGAATTGGCCACACGAAGTAAAGGATGCGAAAGCCCATACTGGTTCCCCCAACAGCAATCCAGTGGATAAATAGAGACAGCCCACAATAATTGCCGCCGATACCGCTGGCCGCATAGCCATACGTATACATACGCTGGATGTTTTCCAACACGTTGATGGAGGCAATAGCTGACCCGATCAGGACAGCCATCCATAGCCAGCGGTTATGAACAGCCTTATATAATTCAACTTTTATCGAGCTCCACAATAGTATCATCTCCCGTTATGGATATAGATTTGCAAATGTGCCGAAATGCAGGTTCATTCAAATGACACGCTGCCGTCATCCACGATCTCCACCCGGCAGAGCCTACTTTCCGCACTATTCTGGCTGTACAGGGAGATTTTATTTAGATCAAAGATCCCCCCATGTCGAATGTCGCTGATGGGAAAGCCTATCGTGAAGGTAATGCTCTTGCCGGGCTCCACGCGGAAGGCCAGGTCATTCTCAGAGCAGCTTCCAAAGCCGCTGTAATAGAAGAGAAAGGCGCACGGCACCGGGTCTTCCTGTTTATCGCCAGCAACTCCGGCATTGACGATGGACTCGGCGCGGAAGACAGAAGGGTCTGAATAAAGCCCCATGGGAAGCCCGCCCTCATCCTTGTCCATCTTTGTAAAATTAACGGCATCCTGGCTTTCCACCGTGATGTCCAGCAGGAGCAGATATGCACCGTCAAGAAAGGAACCGTCCTCCTGCACAAAATCGGGATAGTAGATGTTTTTATGGGTATTGTGGTCCGTGCGCTCAGGATCGTCGGGCGGCAGGGCAAAAATAAAGCCGGTCGCCTCTGTAAAACCGGCGTTCTTTACTGGCTCGTCCGGGAGGTCGCTCCTATGGGAGATCAGG
>CABQGZ010000150.1 GCA_902463835.1 uncultured Lachnospiraceae bacterium | reverse complement strand
TCTCCCGTCCAGTTCTGGGGCATCTCCATAGGCTCCTCGCCGCTTCTTGGCTGCGGTCCCGTAGGAATGCACAGTTCGTCTCCCACCTGAAGATTATAGATGTTCACAAAGGGATTTGCATACATGATGCTGGATACGCTGACATGATATTTTTTCCCAAGCAGATAAAGGGTATCTCCTTTTTCGATCACATGGATGATCCCTCGGCAGGGACCGCCGGTAAAAATGGGTCCAATGGGTATCGTAATCACTCTTGCCATACTGACTCCCAAATTTTTTTCTCCCTCTATCATATTCGTTTTTTTCAAAACCGTTCCTGCATCCAAACCCTAAACATTTCATTAAATCTGCAAAAATCAATTGTTTTTTTCAAATTCCTGTCGTATAATGTACTTTGTTTGTTCATTCAGAATACAATATAGGATACAATAATAATAGGAAGTAATGGTGATGAGGTGATGAATAATGGAAAAAAAGAATTTACATAAGCTTGGAATCGACATCGGTTCCACAACGGTAAAAATAGCGATTCTGAATACCGATAATGAAATGCTTTTTTCCGATTATGAAAGGCATTTTGCGAATATCCGTGAAACCTTATCTGATTTGTTAAAAAAAGCATTTGATCAGCTGGGAAATATTACACTTGCCCCCATGATCACCGGCTCCGGCGGCTTGACCCTGGCAAAGCACCTGGGGATTCCCTTCGTCCAGGAGGTGATCTCTGTGTCCACCGCACTGCAGGACTACGCACCCCAAACGGATGTAGCCATTGAACTCGGCGGCGAGGATGCGAAGATCATCTATTTTGAGGGCGGCAACGTAGAGCAGCGGATGAACGGTATCTGCGCCGGCGGTACCGGCTCCTTCATCGACCAGATGGCCTCTCTGCTCCAGACGGACGCCACGGGGCTGAATACCTATGCCAAGGACTACAAAGCGATCTACCCCATCGCTGCCCGCTGCGGCGTATTTGCCAAGACGGATATACAGCCTTTGATCAACGAGGGCGCTACCAGGGAGGATCTGTCCGCCTCCATTTTCCAGGCGGTGGTGAACCAGACCATCAGCGGCCTTGCCTGCGGGAAACCCATCCGGGGACACGTGGCCTTCCTGGGCGGCCCGCTTCACTTTTTATCGGAATTGAAGGCTGCCTTTATCCGCACTCTGAATCTGGATGAGGAGCACACCATCGCGCCGGAGCACTCCCACCTGTTCGCAGCCATCGGTTCGGCGCTGAATTATAAGGAAGACACGGTCTTCTCCTTACAGGATATTCTCGATAAACTGTCCTCGGATATCCATATGGAATTCGAAGTGGCGCGTATGGAGCCTCTTTTTGCGGATGATGATGCTTACGAAGCATTTACCAGGCGTCACAGCCTCCATCACGTGACAACGGGAGACTTGTCCACCTATGAGGGAAACTGTTATCTGGGCATCGACGCCGGCTCCACCACCACCAAGGTAGCCCTGGTGGGTGAGGACGGCTCCCTGCTCTACTCCTTCTACAGCAACAACAATGGCAGTCCTCTTACAACTGCCATCGGCTCCATCCAGGAGATCTATCATCTGCTGCCGGAGAAGGCTCACATTGTCCACTCCTGCTCCACCGGTTACGGGGAGGCTCTGATGAAAGCCGCTTTCCTGCTCGATGAAGGTGAGGTGGAGACCGTGGCACACTACTATGCCGCCGCTTTCTTCAATCCCCAGGTAGACTGCATCCTGGATATCGGTGGACAGGACATGAAGTGCATCCGCATCAAGGATCATACCGTGGACAGCGTACAGCTGAACGAAGCCTGCTCCTCCGGCTGCGGCTCCTTTATCGAGACCTTTGCAAAATCCCTGAATTATTCCGTGGAGGATTTCGCTCAGGCTGCACTCTTTGCGAAAAATCCCATCGACCTGGGCACCAGATGTACGGTATTCATGAACTCCAAGGTAAAGCAAGCCCAGAAGGAAGGCGCCGAGGTATCCGATATCTCCGCCGGCCTGGCCTACTCCGTCATCAAGAACGCCCTTTTTAAGGTGATCAAGGTGTCCGACGCCAAAGAGCTTGGCAAAAATATCGTGGTTCAGGGCGGAACCTTCTACAATGACGCCGTTCTTCGAAGCTTTGAAAAGATAGCGAACTGCGAGGCAGTACGCCCCGATATCGCCGGCATCATGGGCGCCTTCGGCGCGGCTTTGATCGCACGGGAACGCCACGAGGAAGGCCAGCAGAGCACCATGCTGTCCATCGAGGATATCAACGCTTTAACCTTCGACACCAAGCTGGCCCGCTGCAAGGGCTGTACCAACAGCTGCCTCTTAACCATCAACCGTTTCTCCGGCAACCGTCAGTACATCACTGGAAACCGCTGTGAGAAGGGACTTGGAAAAGAGAAGAACAAAGAGCAAATTCCCAATCTCTTTGACTATAAAAACACGCGGCTCTTCGCCTACGAACCGCTGACGGATCAGGCGGCGGTTCGTGGAACCGTCGGTATCCCCAGGGTACTGAACATGTACGAGAACTATCCCTTCTGGGCGGTGTTCTTCGCAAAGCTGAAGTTTAAGACCGTGCTCTCCCCCCAGAGCACACGCAAGATTTACGAGCTGGGCATCGAGTCCATCCCCAGTGAATCCGAGTGCTACCCGGCCAAGCTGGCCCACGGACACGTGTCCTGGCTGATTCGGGAAAAGGTAGATTTTATCTTCTACCCCTGCATTCCCTACGAGCGCGACGAGTTTCCGGATTCCAACAACCACTACAACTGTCCTATCGTGACCTCCTACGCGGAAAATATCAAGAACAACGTGGATGAGATCACCTCCGGGCAGATGCGGTTCCTCAATCCATTTTTAACCTTCGCAGATAAGCAGGCCCTGTCAGAACGCCTTGCGGATACCTTTGCCAGCGAATTTTCCATTAACCGGGAAGAGGTGGCAAAGGCAGTGGATGCCGGATGGGCGGAGCTTGCCGCTGTTCGGGAAGATATGCGGCGTAAAGGGGAAGAAACCTTAAAATACATGGAGGAGACCGGACACAGAGGCATCGTGCTGGCAGGCCGCCCCTACCATGTGGACCCGGAGATCCACCACGGCATTCCGGAGCTCATCAATTCCTACGGCATCGCCGTGCTGACCGAGGATTCCGTGTCCCATCTGCACACGGTGGAGCGCCCCCTGATCGTCATGGATCAGTGGATGTACCACTCCCGGCTGTATGCCGCCGCCAATTTTGTCAAGACAAGGGACGATCTGGATCTGATCCAGCTGAACTCCTTCGGCTGTGGCCTGGACGCTGTCACCACCGACGCAGTCAGCGATATTCTGACAAAATCGGGCAAGATTTATACTTGCCTGAAGATCGATGAAGTCAACAACCTGGGC
The DNA here is from genome assembly GCA_902463835.1 of uncultured Lachnospiraceae bacterium. GTDB lineage: Bacteria > Bacillota > Clostridia > Lachnospirales > Lachnospiraceae > 14-2. The sequence continues at coordinate 4,239 of CABQGZ010000150.1, read as the reverse complement.
GCTGCCCGGATCCGCATCCGCTCTCTCCTCTCCGCCATCCGCGTGAAGGAGAAGCAGCACAAAGAGCGCTCCATCGTACCCGCCAGCTACAACCGGGTGGTATTTACCGAGGAGATGCGCAAGAACTACACCATCCTCTGCCCACAGATGTCGCCCATACACTTCGATCTCATCGAGCCGGCCTTCCAGGCCGCGGGTTACAATCTGGTGGTAATGAAAAATGACAACAAATCCGCCGTGGATGTCGGCTTAAAATACGTGAACAACGACGCCTGCTACCCTTCTCTGATGGTAGTGGGACAGATTATGGACGCCGTGCTTTCCGGCGAATATGACCTTGATAAGACGGCCGTGGTGATCTCCCAGACCGGCGGAGGCTGCCGTGCCTCCAACTATATCGGCTTCATCCGGCGGGCCCTGGAAAAGGCAGGCTATCCCCAGATTCCGGTGATCTCCATCAATCTGAGCGGCTTAGAAAGCAACCCCGGCTTCAAGTTCACACCGGCGCTGATCCAGAAGGGCTTATATGGACTTGTGTTCGGAGACATCTTCATGCGCTGCCTGTACCGCACCCGCCCCTATGAGGCGACGCCGGGCGCAGCCAACGCGCTCCATGAGAAGTGGAAGAAAAAGTGTATAGACTTCGTCTCCACTCCGAAGTTCCTGTCCCACCGGAAGTTCAAGCGCTACTGCCGGGAGATCATAAGGGACTTTGACAATCTGCCCATGCTGGATATACAAAAGCCGCGGGTTGGCGTAGTGGGCGAGATCCTTGTAAAATTCCTGCCGGCCGCCAACAACTATCTGGTGGAGCTGCTGGAGTCGGAGGGAGCCGAAGCCGTTGTGCCGGATCTTTTAGACTTCTTCCTGTACTGCTTCTACAACCAGAATTTCCAGGTGGAGCACCTGGGCAAGAAAAAAAGCGCCAAGCGCAACGCCAATCTTGGAATCAAGGCTTTGGAATGGCTGCGCAGCGCCGCCAGAGACGAATTTGAAAAGAGCAGGCACTTCCACGCGCCCGCCCACATTGATGATCTGGCAAAGTATGCTTCTCCCATCGTTTCCCAGGGCAACCAGACCGGCGAGGGCTGGTTCCTGACCGGGGAGATGCTGGAGCTGATTCACACAGGAACAAACAACATCGTGTGCACCCAGCCCTTCGCCTGCCTGCCCAACCACGTGGTGGGCAAAGGCGTCATCAAGGAGTTGCGGCACCGCTATCCCCTGTCCAATATCGTGGCCATCGATTATGACCCGGGGGCAAGCGAGGTGAACCAGCTGAACAGGATTAAGCTGATGCTGTCTACGGCGAATAAGAATCTGAAGAAGCAGCAGACTGAAGTAGAATAAGCGCGCTTTGCGGCAAAAGGGAGCAGCAGAAAGGCGGGGTGTCCCCGCCTTTCTGCTGCTCATGCTTATAATAAAAGCATGCGATCCTTGTTTTCTGTTTATTCATTTCCTTTTTATCTTTCTCTATTCAACTCCCCATAGGCCAGTGACGCATAAAAACGATGTCCGCCTTCACCGATTACAAGAGATACCTTTTCTTCGCAGTCCATGGTCTTATAAAAATCCCGGATTGTTCCAAATGCTTTCTTCACGCCAACCATTGGAAAAATTGGATCTTCTTTTCCTGCTACAACCACCAGCCGCCTTGGCGCGATCAATCCCCCTAAATCTCCCATATCAAAATATCTGGCAATCTGCGGTACATAATTGCAGGCACAGTGATGTATGCTCACAATGGACTCATAAAAGGAACACACTGCGCAGGAGGGCACGGCATTTCGGATCCGCTGGTCTATACAAGACGCATAGAAGGTTACCGTCCCGCCGCCTGAATTCCCCATACAGGAGATGTTCGCAGAATCCAGCTCCGGAAAATGTTCCTCCATGATATCTATAAGACGGCAGACATCCCATACCCGCTCTCCGATTGCACATCTGCCCAGCAGCAGTGTCGGCAGCGCAGAGGCTGTTCCCTCTCTCTCCTGGGCACAGCAGCCGGGACCTTCCGCGTCTCCGCCGCACACTCCCATATACCGCTGCTCGATCATCACCGGACAATATCCATTCGCCAGGGCACGCAGCGCATAATCCCGGTCTCCGCCGGAAATTGTTTTTTCATCACCGTCATATTTTGGTCTGCCCAGAGAAATATGCATTCCTTTGGAATGTCCCTGAATACAGATCATCGGCTTCAAGGCCTCCGTATGCTCTTTTGGAATCAGGATACAACCGGGAACATAATACCCCGGTTCACTCTGAAAGGAAAACCACTTTTCTGTAAAATCTGTATACTCTTTTACTTCCTCCATCTTAAAGTCCGGTTCACATTGCTCCATAAAATCAAACCCTAGGAGCTCCCTCAGCTTTTCTCTTGCAATCTGCTGCCACCGTTCCGGGCTCATACTCCCATCATAGCGCATTTTCGGAACAGTCTCCACAAACCGCCTGTATTCCATCTTCTTTGGATTATGATTTCGCATCTTTTTCTCCCTTATCCCTGTTCTTTTTCCATAATACAATACTGTATTTCATAATAACCATCTTCCGGCACTGGTGGTTCCCATGCGTGGAAGCACATCCGGCCAGCCACTCCTTCCATCACCGGATAGGAGTGCTCCGCCAGAAGTTCTCCTGCTTCCTCATAGAGCCGCACCTTCAGCTGGTATTGTCTGCCCTGCTTCGTTTCCAATACCACCGGCCGAATCTGCCAGCCTGGCTTTTTCAATACATCCACATTGTCAGACGTCACATACAACTGCTGATAACCTTCCCTCAATGTATGATATGCCAGCTTTGGATATCCATAGCAGTCAATGATGGGTTTCAGATACCCGCCGTCATTGGCGCCCCCCATCAGGCAGCACCACAGCATACCGTCCACACCGGCCAGCCGCATCGCCTGCACATCCGCCTTTGCCGCCAGAGCCTGATATGCCTGACTCTGCCGCCATTCGTCCTTTCCGAAGCGGAAGCCCAGGATATCATCATCCGGAAATTCATAGGAATACTCTTTGAAATAATTTTCCGCCTCCGGCGTCCCCGGATTCTGACGTCCTATGACAGCAAATTCAGAGACGATATACGCGTGCCACGTACTGTCAATGAGCTCCTGCTGCATAGACCACTCCTGACATCTCATCTTTCTCCAATCCGTACCGTATCCCAGCAGAATCTCGTAGGTATGAGCCGATCGGATCACATTTGGATCATTCCAGTATGGGGCGGCCTTCGCCGGGCACTGTCCCTCGTCCATGGTTCCCGCATCATTGTAGAAACCGCAGCCCGGATGGGGAAGCATATCCCCTGCATAGTAGAGGTGTGAAACCGGACAGATCAGCCGTGTGGAATCTGCTTCCTTCACAGTTGGGACAAAACACTGATACATACGATCAATATCTTTCAAAGAAGGATGGTATTCATTTGCTCCTTCCCACATAATAATACTGGGATGATTGATCCTTGCCTTTATCTGCCTTATGTAGCCTTCCTCTGCTTCCCATGCTCCATACCGGGCCGCATGCTCCAGACTGTCTATATATCGGGTCGTCCAGATCAACAGTAATCCCAGCCGGTCCGCAAGCCTTGCATAGCGTCTGTCATTTGTGCCGTATCCCAGCACATGCATACGAAGGGTATTTCCGTTCAGCTGCTTGACCATCAACTCCTGCCACAGAATCTGTTCTGATCTGGGACAGATATGCGTGACAGACGTCTCCTCATGGGGCGGCAGAAACTGCATGCAGAGTGCACCAGTCATTAAAAAGCGCTCCCCGTTCAACCGCAGTTCTCCCTGTTCCTGCGAGATGATACGAAATCCCGTCTCCACCACCGCATCATCTACCGGAATCCCTTCGTCTCCCAGTACGGCAACGCGAACCCCATAGAGATTCGGTGTTTCCGGACTCCAGGCATCTGCAGCACATTCCAGAACCACATCCAAGGTTCTCTCCGCCACATGAAAACACCCAATTTTTCGCTCCCCACTCTCCTCTGTCGGAAAAATCTTTTTCAGATAAGCTTCCACCTGACAGGGTTGGTCAAATTCCGAACAAAGTCGAAGGCGGACACGCCCCTCCTGTACCTTTTGTGGGAAAATCGCAATATTCTGTATGGCGACCTGGTGAAAAAGCTGCAGTTCAACGCCCTCGCAGAACCAGCCAATGTATGGATCCTCCTGCCTGTACCATCCAAACAATACCTCCGGCGCTCTCGGTTTCACCAGAATCCGCA
>CABQGZ010000149.1 GCA_902463835.1 uncultured Lachnospiraceae bacterium | reverse complement strand
GAGAAAAGTGCAGTCGGCAGACGGAACTTTTCGATACCCAAACGAAGCGGAGCGGAGTTCGGGTTTCCCGATTGTCTCTTCTGCGTGGATTTTCTGGATCTGGCTCGCTACAGCCTCGGCATTCCTGTGAATCGTATCGAAAATCAGCTGGTCGCTCTCACGAACACGCCGGAGCGTATCCGTATGCTTCACATTGCGCACTGCCTTGGCAAATTCCAGTCGTATCTCTTCATTTGGAATATAAACCTTCTTTGTCTCTTCATCATAGGCAAGATACCCCAGATGAATCAGCAGCGTAAGCACATCATCCCTGCTTTGAAAAGTGACAAGATCGTTGGCAAAGCCATTCGTATCTACCGCAACCGCAATACCGCCAAGCAACTCCGCAGTCGTTTTAGACAATCCATCAAAATCCAGACTGATATAATTCATAAAACTTTTTGCGGCAGACGTCTCGGTCCAATAAGAATTAAATTTATTATTCCGCAAGGCTTTCATCACAGAATTTGGATTATATATGGATCCCGCTCCTTCCAGTGTATATCCATCGTACCACAGCTTCATCTCCGAAAAATCTCTGCCATTTGCCACACAAAGCTTTTTCACTTCCTCTTCCGTAAAGCCTGCGTATTCGGCGTACTCCATAGGAAATACCATGGAAAACTCCTGGAAATCTGAAATTGCAGACTGAGACCCATCTTTTTTAATGGGCAGTATACCCGTCATGTACACAGCCGCAAATATCCGTGATGTGGTACCGCTCCCCTTAAATAGCATACGCAGAAAATCCAGATATTCTCTCTCAATCTCAGGCACTTCCCGAATAGGCGCATCCCACTCATCAATGATCATAATAAACTTATTCCCGGTCAGCTCCACTGCACGGATCAACAGCTCGTCAAAAACATTCCCGGCTGTCAGCTTCGGATATGCTTCCAACAATTCTTTTGTCACACGCTCCTGGATAAAGGATACCGCATTTTTCGCTCCGGCTTTTCCCATGATATTCGTCATATCCAGGTAGATTACATCGTACTTATTCAGATGTTGTTTATAGGTGCTGCTATTTTCATCTTTTCCTGCAATCTTCAGATCATCAAAAAGTCCAGACGAATCGCATGTCTTATCATAATATGCACACAGCATCTGCGCCGCAAAAGATTTACCAAAACGGCGTGGACGGCTGATACAGGTCAGACGCCTTGGTGTATCTATGGTTTTATTGATCAGTCCGATCAGTCCTGTTTTATCTACATATATATCATTTCTGATCCCAGTAAACCCACTGTTCCCGGGATTAAGATATGCTCCCATGGCCTCTCCCTCCGCAAAGCTGTATTTTCTTATATCTTACCACAGACTATGGTGTGAGGCAATCTTTTTTAAAAAAGGGAATATCCGCAGGCAATTGCCATACGGAATATTCCCTTCACTATCTTACGATTATTTTGCAATCCGTCTGCGCCAGCAAAGCAGCACTGCCAAAGCTCCCCCCGCTAGAATCAGAAGTCCAATTGGCGCCGCCGCACTGGCGTCTCCGGTTCTGGGACTTCCAGCTCTCTCCACCAGAGTGTAGCGGACAGTGGCTCCAGGATTCACACTGACATAGGACGTTGGCTTCTCTGGCAGTCTATCGTTCTGCCCCGGGAAAATATCCTGAACTGTCTCACCGCCACGCGTGATGCGAATGTTCTCGTATCGGATGGTGATGGTCTTCCCCGCCAGAGAACTGCAATCCGGAATATCAGCTGCAAAGATCACTGCAGGGCCAACGCCCTCCGGAAGACCGGTGACAAAATTATCTGTGATCTCGATAGAACGGCGATACCACTTTCTGTAGGCATAATCGGACAGATCCGACGCCGGATGAGAGCCAATTCCTTTGGAATCAATCCCATTACCCCGAAGAATTTGGCTGGGCTCATATCCAAAGCACAGGTCAAGGCCTCCGATTCCTGCCACATCCTCCGACAGCCACACATCATACTCCAGCTTGTCTCCCTTTTGAAAGCGGAAGCTGTAATCCATGGTGAAGAGAATATCATAGATCGCCAATGCTCCGCTGATATTTTTCGGAAAAGTCAATGTCATTTCCACCTGCTTGCGGGTCTTTTCTGCCGGTTTCTGACTCTCTCCGTTGGTCTCTCCACCGACATTATCGCCCTTCTCTCCATCGTCTTTCCCATCGTCTGGCTTTTCCGCCATGACCTGTTGATAATGTACTGCTACACCAGGGTTCACCGACACATACGATGCCGGCTCTGCCGGAACATCCATATTCTGTCCCGGGTAGATCTCCTGGACAGTCTCACCGTCACGCGTAATGCGGATACTGCCATACCGAATGACTACGGTTCTGCCTGCCAGTTCGGCGCAGGAGGGAATGTCTGCTGCAAAGACGACAGCCGGGCCAACGCCCTCTGGAAGAGCTGACACAAAATTATCCGTCACTCCAATGACACGATGATACCACTTGTTATAAGCATAGTCAGACAAATCTGACGCCGGGTGGGAACCAATTCCATTATCGTCCACACCATTCCCCCGAAGGACCTGGTTCTCGTCATATCCGAAGCACAGGTCAAGACCTCCGATTCCTGCCACATCCTCCGACAGCCACACATCATACTCCAGCTTGTCTCCTTTTTGGAAACGGAAGCTGTAATCCATGGTAAATAGTATATCATAGACTGCCAGTGCTCCGCTGATATCCTTCGGGAAAGTCAGCGTCATTTCCACCTGTCGGTCACCCTTTACCGGAAGCTCGCCTTCTCCGCCCGGCTCCTCGCCTGTTTCTCCGCCTGTTTCCCCACCGGTTTCTCCACCGGTTTCTCCGCCGGTTTCCTCACCGTTGTTTTCCTCCACCATCGCCAGCTGATAATTCACTGCCACGCCTGGATTCACCGATACATACACCGTCGGAGCGGCAGGCAGCACCGTATTCTGCCCCGGATAGATTTCCGAAACAGCCGCTCCGTCACGGGTGATGCGAATATTGTCATAGCGGATAACAACTGTCTCTCCCGCCAGTTCGGCACAGGAGGGAATATCCACCGCAAACACAACTGCAGGCCCCACTCCCTCCGGAAGAGACGTCACAAAATTCTCAGACACCGTGATGGCACGATGATACCATTTGTCATGGGCGTAATCAGACAGATCCGCCGCCGGATGGGAGCCGATACCCATATCATCCACAGCATTTCCCCGAAGGATCTGGCTGGGTTCATATCCAAAGCACAGATCAAGCCCTCCGGCTCCCGCCACATCATGGGACAGCCACACATCATATTCCAGCTTGTCCCCGGATTGAAACCGGAAGCTGTTGTCCATGTTAAACAGGATATCGTACTGCGCCAGGGAGCCCGTCACCTGTTCTGGAAATGTAAGTGTCATCTCAATACACTCGTTTTCAGCTGCCTCTGACCTGGGTGCCGGAGCTATTGCAAAACCGCCCAGCACCAGCGTCAGACTGATCAACACTGCAAATATTCGTTTCATATAAAAACCTCTCCTTCCTTCTTTGTTCTTTCCTATTTTTAAAAACAAGGGTTCTTCCGTTACGGCGTCACAGGAACACCTGAGCCATCTACAATCTGCAGTGTGGTAGTCACATTTTCATTTCCTGCCAAATCGTAAATATAGGTAAATTCTCCGGGCAGTCCATGCTCTCTGCCAGAAAATACAGTGTAGACCACCTGATCCCCACGCATAATGCAGATATTGTCGTAAACCACCGTAATCTGCTGCCCAGCGTAATACTTGATCTCCGGGATATCCACTGCAATCAGTACCGTTCCCCGGGTCTCACCGTTGCCGTTTGCCTCCGAGACGAAATTCTCCCCAATGGGCACCCTGCGGGTGTACCACTGATTCAATGCCAGACCTGCAATGTTGGTGGTTGGGTGGTTCCGCACCGCATGCTGATCCACACACAGCACATCATCCCGAAGAGATACCTCCAGATTGTCACCGGCATACATATCCACCGTGCCCACGCCGCCCAGTTCATTGTACAGGTACACGTCATAAACAAATTGATCGCCCGGCTCCAGGGTGAAGGAGGAATCCAGGACAAAGGCTCTGTTGTAATACGTGTTTGGGCCGGTGGCGTTGACAGCCACATCCAGTTTCAGCTGCAGCACATCGCCATGCTCCGGTTCCGTCGGCTCCACAGGCTGCGTCGGCTCCGTTGGCTCTTCCTGATTATCCGGCTCATTCGGCTTGTCGGGCTCATTGGGTTTCTCCTGCTCAATTGGCTTGTCAGGTTCTTTCGATTCCTCCGGCTTTTTAGAACCACAGCCCGCAAGGAATAGGGCTGCCACCAGCAACAGGCATAACATTGTACAAACTTTTCTCCTCATTGTAATCTCCTCTTTTCTTTTTTATCTCTAAATAATCTCCAGGTAATCCCGGTCAGGAAGGGGATGGAGCGCCGTTCCCAGCTCCTGCAGATAGAAGTACGCCACAGACGCCACATCATCCTGCAGGGGCAGATACCGTCTCTTGCTGCGCCATCCCAGAGCCTGCACTGTGACTCGTATATCCTGTCGAAAACGCACCGGATCACACAGATGCCAACGATACATGCCGAAACGCTGCTGGCTATTGTATACCCCATCCGGTCTTGACACATAGCTTAACCCCGCATAGGGCGTGCAGTAGGTCTCGTAGCGGTGGGTCTTTAGATTTTCAAAATTGTAGGATCCGCAGAAATAGTCCTCCAACCCAGTACCGCAGATCGTGGGAAATTCCTTATCTCCGTCCAGATAGAACTTCATCTCTCCCTCGCCCCACCAGTTGCTGTTATTGCTGCCCCAGGCCATGTAAGTACCCACATAATGTCCGCGCCCCGGAACGTCCAGCAGTGTATAAACTTCCTTGTAAGGCACCGGATTCACACGGCGAAACTGTGCGTGAAAATAGGCACAGTCCGCGCTCACCGGACACAGCTCATAATCCACCTGATAGTAGAGCGTCAGTTCCTCATCGCTGGTATTCTCCATGGTAATCCTGCATTTTTTCCGAAAAGGCATAGGCCAATAGCAGTTCAATGCGCTTCCCGGGTTGACGCAGACTGCCATAGACGACACTTTGTTGTAGGTATTCCATCCAGTGGCAAAGAAATCTCCCACCGGACACTCCACAGAAGGAACCGGACAGTCCTCCCAGTAAAACCGCAGGATCAGGTTCCGCCATACACCTGTGGGTGTCATCCAGATGTGACGAATCACACCCGGGCCATCGATATCCGCAAGCACCGCGGTGCTGCCCGCCGGAATCAGTATGAAAGGATTCACCTTCCATCCCACACCAAGCTCCGCGGCACAACTGCCCGCCGTCCCCTCCGTCGGAACAGCCATACCACCTTTTCCTTTTTCGCCGGTAAGATTCTCCGGCGAGATTGAGCGGCTCACTCCATCCGTCAGACAAGCCAGCTTCTCCAATCCCAATGCTTCCATCATCATCCTCCTCACTGGTCAACTGCGTCTACCCGCACCGAGGCAGTGACGCCATAGACTCTCTGTATGCTCGTATTTTTCATGTCAAGATCCGCTTCTTCCCGAAAAATAACACGCTTTTCTTCTCCGTTGTTGGTGATCCGAATATTGTCATAGTACACAGTTACCTCCGTGTAGTCGAACGCCCCGTTCATTTTATAGGGCTGCGACGTCAACAGCAGATTGCTCAGCTTCTTGCCGGTTGTGTTAAAATAAGTGTTGTAAGTACTGTAGGAAATATCCAGTCCGATCACCCGGTGCATCCACTGGCCTCCTGCATACACGCTAAGATCATTCTGAGGATGTACCGACTGACCGTACTGATCGCACATATACTGATTATCCCTGAGGGGTCCGGCTCCAATCACATCCGCGTCCACATGCCCATATCCCCGGGCGGGCACGGAAATCTTCACATCATATTCCAGCACGTCGCCCTTCTGAATCTCATAATTCAAATTGTCGATGCTAAAATAAAACTGGCCCACGTCCCCTTCCAGATTCCCATTCAGCTTCACATCCATCACCAGGGCGTCGCCCTCCGGCGCAGGCTCCGCCAGAGACAGAGAGTCAGGCACCGCCGCAAAATCCGTGCTGCTGATAAACGCTTCGATCTTCGGAATTGCCTGTTCCATAATGGGATACACCTCAGAATGGGTCAAACCGTCCTCCTCATAGAGAAATTTGGAGAAGGTGTAGTCAATTCCCGCCAGATTCAACGCCTCCAGCTCATCGTAAAGCGCAAGCGGATCGTTGGAGGATGCATAATCTGCATAATTTTCACCGAACACCGGGATATGACCGTATCCATTCTCATACATATACTGCCGAACCTGCTTTAAAGCTCGCGGTCCGGGCAGACCGGTGAACTGCAAAAGACACCCGTACTTATCCGCCATCTCCACAATAAATTCATTGTCGCACCCAATCTGCATGGCAAAAGATGCGGTACCCGCTGCCACGTGCTCATTCCACTCTGTCCGGGTAAAGGATGCTCCCGGCATATACAGGATCAGCTGGATCCTGCCTTTGGAATATTTTTCCACGGCAGCCTTAAAAATTTGAATCTGTTTTTCGATGAATACGTGTTTTGACTCCAGATACCAGGTAAGAATATCCTCCCACCAAGTTCCCTTCACCGCGCCGGGCTTTGGCATCACATATTCCTCTACGTCATTCAAAGATGTACCCCAGGCCTCATTGATAGCTTTGACAGATCCGTACTTTTTCATCATCTTCTCCCGGAAGTCAGCCACAGCATTCTCACCGTAGAACCACATGCTCGTATCTTCATTGTTTGGATTCTCCAGATTCCCGGTCTGTGTCCAGGCAGCCGGGTACAATGGCTCTCCCGCCGGACCCATATCCACAACCAGCCCATCCACAGAGTCCAGAAATCCCTTCTCCTTGTACACAGCCAGCTGACTGTTGATCGCATCCTCGGTATACTCATAGATTCCGTCATACCAGTAGCTGATCGTATTGACTGCTTTCATGCCATTCGCATCAATCAGTGCAGAATCCGGCTCCATCGTCACCCAACTCTGCGGCACCATAATCGTGGGTGAGATCAGTTTCAGACGCAGACCGGCATCCACTGCTGCGCGCAGCGTATACTCCGTGTCCCCCGACATGATCCAGTCTCCTTTACTCAGAGAGACCCAGCTGGTCTCATAGCGCATGGTCTTTACTCCCATCCCCACATAGTCTTCACAGCGCTTGTGAACCGCTTCCTCCGTTCTGTTTGCAAACTGACCTTCCGTAAAGCAAAGTCCAAGACTCACCAATGTCTCTCTATCCACGGCAGTTTCCTCCCTTTTTCCTGCACATCCGGCGAGACTGCTCCCAAGCAGACACACAGCAGCTATAGCTCCCGCCAGTCTGGCACATACATGTTTCATTTTTGTCTCCTCTCACTCATTACAGGCACTGTTAAATACTCCTGCTTTTCGCATCTGAACCACCTGACAATACCTCCTGCTCCCGCACTCACAGCTCCGGTTCCACAACCAGATTGTACAGCGTCTCGGGCTCCATCTCCCACCGAACGGTACTGCCCTTTCGCGCCACAGGTATGCGCTCCCGCTCCAGGATATCCGTAAAATACGCCTCCCTCACACGGATGGAA
>CABQGZ010000148.1 GCA_902463835.1 uncultured Lachnospiraceae bacterium | reverse complement strand
TCTGGTGGACATCAACGGAACCGGCGTATTTATCCGTGGCGAAAGCGGCATCGGGAAAAGCGAAGCTCTTCTTGAACTGCTGAAGCGCGGTCACCGGATGGTTTCCGACGACGCAGTGGAAATATATCGTCCCAGTGAAAAAACCTTGTTTGGAAAAGCTCCGGAAAGAATCAAGGACTATATGGAGCTGCGCGGCATCGGCATCATCGATGTGAAGCATATGTTTGGTGTGCAGGCCATGCGCGAAACCATGACTCTGGATCTGATCGTTACCTTAAAGGAATGGGATAATTATGAGTCCTACGACAGAATCGGTATCGAGACCAATTACGTGGATATCCTGGGCAACCAGATTGTCAACTACGATATTCCCGTCCGGCCCGGAAGGAATCTGGCCGTCATTTTGGAAGCCGCTGCCCTGAAGCGGCGGGAGCTGCAGATGGGATATAATTCCGGAGAAAATTTCTTGAAGCGCCTGCCATAGAAATGTAACGGGCATCCCCATGTTTCTCTCGCACTAGGGCCGCCCATCCCAGGTCTCATGCACTCTAGGGCCGCCCAGGAGAACAGGTATCCCCATATCAGACGCGCTCTCGCTCCGTGCACAAACGTAGCGGACACTAACCTCACAGTCCATTTCATGGCCTGTTCGCTAAGTGCCGACGTTTTGCAAGGGTCTGCTATGGGGATACCTGTTCTCCTGGGCTACGATACTGGCAAGTCTGACATTTTATCTGCGGTAAGCTACATTATCTGCAGATATCTGGTGTATTGTTCTGATACAGAACCAAACGTATTGGTATGTGTAAATGCTAGAGTAGTCTGCTAAAAGCAAATTTGTATCCTTTGGTAGATATTAAAACTATGCGGTATGCTGTAATGCTAAATCGACTCCCAAAAAGCATACTCGTATCGTTCTTTATATATTACAGATATATCAGTAACACAGCACCAGAAAAAAGTAGGGGCATCTCTACAGTTGCCAATAAAGTAGCCCCGGAAAAAAGGCAGCCCCATATCAGACCCTTGCAAAACGTCGGCACTTAGCAAGCGGGTCATGATAATGACCTGCGCGCTTAGTGTCCGCTACGTTTGTGCACGGAGCGAGAGCGCGTCTGATATGGGGCTGCCTTTTCTCCGGGGCGACCCTTTGCGTCTGATATGGGGCTGCCTTTTCTCCGGGGCGGCTCTTTTGAGTCTGATATGGGGAGTCCTTTACTCTGCGTCCTTCGTCTCCACAGTGACATTCAATATGTCAGCCATTTCCTCCGCAGCCTTTTCCTTCGCCTTTGGATCCGGCTGCTCTTTCGCTGCCCGCACGGGTTCCTCCGCGCCCTTCCCGCTTGTAAATTTATTGACAAAATCCGGCACCATATCAAGAATCTTGGTGATGCCGTCCTGATTCTTCACGTTCACAAGCCTTGTGGTTCCATTCTGAATCACCAGAACTGCGCTGGGCGTAATCTTTCCGCCCATACCGCCGCCGGCGTTATTCTTCTTCTCCTGGCTGAAGGCGCCTGCGCCTACGCCAAAGCTCACCTCCACAAGAGGAAGGATGATGGTATCGCCGATGTGTACGGCGTCACCTACCACTGTTTTGGTGGAGATAAAGCTGTCCATTCCTTTGAATAGAGACTGTACGGTGTTGTTAAAGTTATTTTCCTGCATAATTGACCTCCTATGAATTGCGATATCTTCGCATCAAGCTGCTTACATTTTTGTCCCTTAATAAACGATACCCGGACTTTATAAGATGTGTTGCCCTGGCATGTCCTCTGATATCAAATGTACCTCTGAGATAAAAGCTGTCCGCCTCAAACTCCGGATGCAGATGGAGTTGATAGCGGTAAACAAAGGGCAATGCGCTGATTGCTCCTAAGATCTGCCCTGTGGTGGCCGGATCCTCCGTGCCAAAGGACACATCCGCTTTTACTTTTCTGGGAGAATAATGTTCTAACAGGTATCTTAATTCCCGGAAAAGCAATACGACTGCGCTGCGGTTTACCTCATCCCGAATCTCTTTCTTTATACGTGAGACGAGCCCTTTTGTATCTTTGGCTTTTTCTTTTATAATCTCCCATTTTGATTTTATCATTCCGGGAAGCGCTTTTAATTTTTGGAAAAAGGTTTTTATCTTTTCCATGATACCAGAGGCGTTCCGCTCTTCCTTTGCCTTATGGCAATTTTCCTTTGTCTTATGAGAATCTTGAGCATTTGAAGCTGTATGACCGAAATTCGGAACATTTATTTCTGCCTGATCAGATTCAACTATAGCCGCGTTCTCTCCAGAAGATTTTTCCTTTTTTGGCGGATTCTTTTTTTCCCGCTTCCTGCGCGTCCTTGGCTGCTCCTTTTCCCGCTTCCTCCAGGTGAAGCCGAAAATGGTAAGCTTCTTCTGAAGCTCCCGGTTATCCAGTATGCCCCGCCAACGGATGCAGCCCAGAAGCCAACTGGCAGTGATCTGTATGTGAATGTCATCCTGTGCTTCGCCTCGGATCCGATAACGGACAGGAACCACCAGGACAGCCAGCATTGCCAACAGCAACACGCCCAGAAGGACCAGCAGCGCAATGCCTATGATTTTTAAGATCAGAATAATTATGGACATAGGCTCACCCTTTTTCCTCTGCGTGCTGGCGGGCAAGCAGATACTCCTTCACCTGGAATCCGCCGGTCTTCTCATACACCTCCAGGACAATGCGTAAGGCCAGATCCCTGGCCACCTCGTACCCTTTCGCAATGCCAACCACAAACAGGCCTTCCTTAGGATATCCCTTCTGCATCAATTCCAGTGTCGATACGATTTCCAGCAATCCCGTATCATTGCGGGATAAGGCGATCACATACATGTTGACCAGCCCGGCGTTATGGCGGATTTTCCATTTGATTTTTTCCTTCTTCTGTATGATACGCTCATCAGCATACAAGTATTTATACCATACCATGGAACATCCTCAATTACTTTCAAAAATACTTTCTGCTGCCCCAGAGGTTACTCTTCTTCAGATCAAGATACTCATTGTAGGCCTTTTCCAAAATCTGCTTTTCATTGGCAAATTTCAGCAAATGGTAGGCCTCGTGAAACTTGTAGTAACCCGAGTCAACAAAATACTCTTCACGTTGTGGTTTGCTGTAATAACTGTCCGCCATCATCAAATACCAGTGTACATCCTTCTCCACCGTATCCTCCGGCACGGTAAAGCTATACTGACTTTTTCCAACATATTTTATAATGGACGCATTGACGCCTGTCTCTTCCAATACTTCCCTGGCCGCCGTATCCTTGTACTCTTCCCCGGGTTCCACTGTTCCTTTTGGCAGAACCCAGCCTTCATACTTGTTCTTGTAATTCTTATACAACACAAGTATCTTACCGCGAAATATTACCACACCACCACAACTTGTTGCTTCTATCATTGCAATACCTCCGATGTGGTTTTTAAACTAAAGACAGTATACCCCTTTTTGGGGTATCTTGCAAGTAAATATTACTTAAAGTATGTGTCAAAGATAGATTTTGCCACTGGCACTGCGGTGCCGCTTCCGGAGCCGCCGTCTTCCACGATCACGGTCACTGCAATCTGGCCCATAGCTTCATTGGAAGCGTAGCCGGTGAACCATGCATGACTCTTGCTCTTGTCATTGCTGTACTCGGCGGATCCGGTCTTACCGGCAGCAGTGTAATTGCCGTCGGATAATCGAGAGCCGGTGCCGTCGGTGACTACCCTGGCCATAAATTCCTGCAGCAGCTTGCTCTCCGACTGACTCATCAATGTACCGTAGGCGGAGGGCTCATATTTTTTCACAGTTACGCCCTTATAATTTTCTGTATGGTCAATCACATAGGGCGTCATCAAGGTGCCGTCGTTGGCGATGGCACAGGTGACAAGTGCAAGGTGCATGGGCGTCATCAGTGTCTCTCCCTGTCCGATGGCCGTCTGCATGGCCATGGTATCCTTAGAATCCTGATTCAAGGTAAAACGGCTCTTCTGGGACGGATAGGCGATTGGCAGATTCATGTGAAACAGCATGGAATCACACAGCTTCGCAAAATTCGTTCTGTCCAGGGAAAGCCCAATATTGGCGTAGGAGGTGTTGCAGGATTTTGCAAAGGAGGTGATCAGATCCACAGCCCCGTGTACCGAGTGCTTGGCACAGTGAATCTCCAGATCCTCCTGGGTGATACTTCCTGTACATTCATAGGCGTATTCTGCATAGTTCGGATTCTCCCGCACATATTCCAGCGTGGTGAATAGCTTAAAGGTGGATCCTGGAGGATACAGTCCCTGGGTCACCCTGTTTACCAGAACCGCACTGTCCTCGTCCGCCACAATGTCCGCCCAGTCCTGGGCGATAGTGTTGGGATTAAAATCTGGTTTTGAGACCATGGCAAGGATCCTTCCGGTGGCAGGTTCCATCACCACCACTGCTCCGTTGGCTCCACCCAATGCCTCGTAGGCCGCCTCCTGCAGTTCCTGATTCAATGTCGTAAATACATTATCCCCCGGATTTTTATCATCCTGCAGACCATTGAAGATCTGTTCCGTAAAAAAGGCATGGGAAC
This sequence comes from uncultured Lachnospiraceae bacterium, assembly GCA_902463835.1. Taxonomy (GTDB): domain Bacteria; phylum Bacillota; class Clostridia; order Lachnospirales; family Lachnospiraceae; genus 14-2. Next base: position 3,088 of record CABQGZ010000148.1, on the reverse strand, counting down.
GCAGCAGGTTAAAGTTGGCAAAGGATTCAATGCCGGCTTTGCCGTTGACATCGTAGCCTACCGCATGGGCAAACATGGCTCCGTAAGGGTAGTACCTCGTCTCACTGCCATCCTCATTCACGATGGTCTCAGCCAGAGTCTTCTCGTCAGCGGAAATGATCTTCCCCCGCACCACGTGCTCAGCAAAGGTGTCCTGCCGCTTGTTGTAGGGGCTGTTGATCATATCCTCACTGCGAAAAATCTGGAAATATACAAAATACAGCATCATCAGCAGAAACATTCCCAGAAACAAGTAAGTGGTCACAGCAAACTCCCGATTTTTATTCAACTTTGAATGTGGTGAATTCTTCGCCACGCTTTTGCTTCCCTTTTTCTTTTCTTTCATGGTCTCCTCCTTCCCTCTGCCGGAGCAGATATAATCCCTGAATGATGGCAAAGAGCATCAGTGTGGAGAGTAGCGAGCTTCCGCCGTAGCTTACAAGGGGCAGTGTGACGCCGGTGGACGGAATGAACTTAATATTCCCGCCGATGGACAAAAACACCTGGAATCCGTAGATCGTTCCAAGCCCCAGGGCCACGTATTTGTAAAATCGATCCTTCATCTGCATCGCGATATTCAAAAACATGAGAAAGCAGCTGACGCACACCAGGATCAGACAGAGCGCAAACAGAATACCAAATTCCTCCGCGATGGCGGAGAAAATGAAATCCTTTCGCACCTCCGGAATCCGGTTTGGCATCCCCTGGTTTAAGCCCATGCCAAACCATCCTCCTGTACCGATGGCAAACAGGGAGTGGGACACCTGATTTCCCTCCAACTCGAAATGTCCCAGGGGATCCTGCCAGGCAATGACACGCACCCGCACGTGATTGAACAGAAAATAAGCCACCACAGAGGCTGCGCAGCCTGCCCCCAGTCCGCTGAACAGATAAAAGTAATTCCTTGTCGCTACATACAGCATGATCAGGTAAGCCACAAAGAAGATCAAAGCCCCGCCCAGATCCTTGGAGATGACAAGGATCAGCACATGCATGGCCGCAAATATCGTTGTTTTTACCACCTGCAGAAAATCCGTGGACTCATAGAGCATGGCTGCCACAAAAAATACGAACAGGATCTTGATGAATTCCGAGGGCTGTATGGTGATTCCGGCCACGGTAAAGGTAATGTTCGCTCCCTTCGTCGCCACCCCCAACACAGCCACGATCCCCAGCATCACAATACCGACAATGCCGTACAGCCAGGCCAGTTTCCGAAAGAACCTCCATCTGCTGATCAGCACAGGGATCATAAGGCAAAGCGCCATGGAGACAACGCCGATCTGAAACTGCCGTATGGCGGTGTCATAGGAAAGCCTTGTAAGTATGACAAATCCAATGGCCATCAGCATACACATGTTGTTGACTACAAGCCGGGAGCAATTGCTGTACACCGTGTAATACAGAACAAGCACCACGGAAAAAAACAGAACCTGTGCCAGGTAAAATAGTATCAGGTCTTTATTTTCCGTGGAGAAATACAGAACGGCATATGCGTTCATATGGATCAGATACATATAAAAAATCTGACGCCGAAATTTTCGATTCTGCTTTTTGTGGGAACAATTCCGTTTCAATGCGGAAAACCCCTGGTAGGTATACAACGCAAACAGGATCAGCATTGTATATTTTGATAATTCCGTAATCAAATGTACCATGTAGTTCTTCTACTCCTCGCTTATCATACATAATCTTTCCGCCCGTGCCACTCGCAGAGACGCACCGATGCAAAAATACAGCTTTCATTTCCGCTGTCTACTCAACGCCCCTTGTAAAATGACCGTTTGTAAAATCTTTCAGATAGCGGCTTTTGTCAATCGCTTCTTTTCTCAAAAATGATTGCTCATAATAAGACATAATGCGGGCGATTTCCTTCTCCCTCTCTCTTGTAAACGAGATGCGCAGGCCGCTTGTCTTCAATTTTTCGATTTTTTCCCGTTGATGGAGCAGGGACAAGGGGCTGGTGTTGTAAATAATATTGTAACAGTCCCGGCAGTTATTTTTCACCGAAAAACGTTTTCCATAGCGGTCTGTCAGTATGGTAAAGCCTGTTTTTTGGCGGCATCCTTCCGTATTCTTCACCACGCACTGAGCGCTGACCATCAGAGGGAGATAGCCGTAGATCAGCAGCTCACCATCCTGGCGTCCCCTCCTTTGCATTTCCCGCTCATTGGCTTCCACGGGCAGGGTGTACGCATCGGCTCCTGCAGCAAGCAGCGCCTCTGCAGCCCGATCCGTCCAGGCGTAGAGACTGCTGTCAGCCAGAAGCGCCATCCTTTGGACTCCACATTTATCGATCATATTTCTCGCCAGAGCCAGAGCTTCGTAATTGCCCGCCACAAATCCGTCGATTCCGCTTTCTATCAATTCTGCGCCATGTGCTTCATACCGGGCGCTTGTTGCCCCTCTCACCACAGCCGGCATGCTGTAAAAAAGTGCTTTTCCCGCATTGTGCGCCTCCGCAGCCATCTGACGCAGGTGTAAGGCTTTCGTCTCCGCCTCAAAGGCCCCGCTGTCCACATAGATACGATCCACATAGGGATAGCGCAGCACTGCAGCAAACTGTTCTTTTGTCTGAACTGATACCGCCAGATAGGGAGAAGACACATTGCTGCTCTGATTCGCTTCGCTGCCCACATCTGATTTCTGCTTCGTATCATTATCTGCTGCCACTCTCATCGTACCGACACTCTGCTCTTTTTCCTGCCTTCTGCATTTTTCCAAAAGCTTTTCCGCAAGTGCAGCAATCCCGTCTCTGCGCAGCTGATTCAACGCCCCAACCGGAATAAAAATATCGTCCTCCATCTCAATGCGCAATGTTTCAAAAGCAAATCCGCTTCCTCCGGTCTTACGCATTTTTTCCTCGATCACAGATTGTTCCATTGGTCTGCTCTTGGCCTTCTGTACCAGATCGCCCGTTACGGTAACCGCTTCTCCCTTGTATTGTAACACAAGAACAGCAGGATTTTCTTTTGAAAGTTTTAAGATTCCATTCATTTTTTCTTGTATTTCACAATTTAAGAACCGTTCCCCCGTCTCTCTCCAGAGC
>CABQGZ010000147.1 GCA_902463835.1 uncultured Lachnospiraceae bacterium | reverse complement strand
GCACTTAGCAAGCGGACCATGATAATGGTTCGCGCGCTTAGTGTCCGCTACGTTTCTGCATGGAGCGAGAGCGCGTCTGATATGAGGCTGCCCTTTCCCTGGGGCGACCCATTGCGTCTGATATGAAGCTGCCCTTTTTACTATTTCTTATGCACCAGCTGCCCAACCAGATAGCAGACCACAGCCACCACCATCCCATTGATGGAGGCGATTCCCCAGGGCAGCAGATTGGCTGTCACTGCGCCCAGGATGACGCCGATCACTGCAAACCAGTCCACCACCATAGGCTCTTTGCCGTCGTCATAATCCTTTCTGTGCATAAAATAGGCCAGAACCAGAAGAATACCGATGGGCGGCAGCGTGCAGTTTAGGACGTTCAGCCAGTTGCAGAAATTGTTGTACAGCCATACTGCGGCAACCGTTCCGATCACACCGGATACGAGAACCATGGGTTTCTTCTTCTGATGGAAGATGTTGGCGAGGCCAAGCCCGGCAGAGTACAGGGCGTTGTCGTTGGTGGTCCAGATATTGAGGCCAAGCACCAGCACAGCCAGATAGAAGAGGTTCAGGTTGATCATGACTTCAAAGATGTCGTTGCCGCCTGCGAAAATGGAGGAGACCGCACCGAAGAAGAACATGAGGGAGTTGCCGATGAAGAAGGCTATGACGGTGGTGATGGCGCCTACCTTCCCATTTTTGGCAAAGCGTGTAAAGTTGGGGGTGGCAGTGCCGCCGGATACAAAGGAACCGATTACCAGGCCGGCTCCGCCGATGATGGTCAGTGTGCCGCTGTTGTTGGCAAACTGGTCAATGATGGTGCCGTCCCCCCGGGAGACAGCCATAATCATGGCAACAGTTCCCAGGATGGCAACCAGGGGTACTGCAATGTAGCTGACAATGGTGAGGGATTTGATTCCGAAATAAGCGGAGGCTGTCATACAGATGCCAGCCACGATCACCAGACCCCACTGTGCCGCTTCACTTCCTCCCAGCAATTCCTTGGATACAGGAATGGCGAACATGGCGATGCCGACGCCGAACCACCCGATCTGGGTAAAGCTGATTATGGCGGAGGAAAGGTAAGAACCCTTCTTGCCGAATGCCCGCTGGGCAAGCAGATCCATGCTGAGTCCCGTCTTACCGCCCACGTAGCCCAGAAGGCCGGTGTATGCACCCAGGATAATTCCGCCCAGAATGATGGAGCCGATAAAACCCCAGAAGTCCAGGCCGTCTGCCAACTGCTGGCCCACCCACATGCTTGCGGAGAAAAATGTGAATCCCAGCATGATCATGAACATGGTTACAATGCCTCTCCTGTTTTCCTGTGGCACCGCGCATTCCGCGTAATCGATGTCCACAACCTTTGTTTCTTTTGTCTCTTTCATTTTACTCTTTTCCTTCCTTGGTATTTTTTATATGATATATTTCCGCAGCGCTGTACGGAACTCATGAATGCGTTCATCCGCAATCTCAGCAATTGTGGTGTTCTTTAAACCTTCAATATATCCAAGCTCCTGCCGATAGAGCCACTTCGCCTGGGAAGGTTTGATCTTCTCGTAATGATTGCGGCAAATCCAATCCTCGTAGTTGATAGGAGTAGGATAGCCAAGCTTTTCGTCCAGAAGCTCCTTCATGTCAATCTTGTCGGCTCTGGCCCGGATGCCCTCCCAGAACTCCAGAACCTCCTCCACGTGGGCGTAGATCTCATAGCGCCTTGCGCCGCCGTCGTAGATAATACATTTTTCAAAAAGCGGGTTGCGCATGGACAGCGTCTGCTGACGGAATTCCGGAGCCACGATGCCGTCCTTCCAGAAGAAGTCCACCCCTGGCAGATTGATGCCGGACACGCCCTTGTCCTCGTAGGTGGAAAAGATTCCTTCGTAATAGACGGCGAGAAAGCCTTCGAAATCCGGCCAGAATTCCCGGATCTCCAGGGTGAGCCGCTCTAAGAGTTCAATCCCCTTGGTGCCGCCGATGGTGAAGATGATGATGTTGCGCAGCTTCATACCGTGCTCCCGGTAAAAATCCGTCACGTACCGCAGGCAGTGTACCAGGGTCTCGCCGGTGGCAATAATATCGCCGATGAGCAGTGTGCTGTCGGGAACCATGGTCAGCTTGCTGTATTTGATCTCCAGACCGGCGATGGTATCCGCCTCAAAGACACGTTCGCTGGAGAGAAAGCTGATGTCATGTACCCGGATGTGCTCTCGGTAGCAGCTTTCCTCCAGGGGATAGTTGAGCGCCCCTCTTAAGATAGAGAGAATGTTGGCGCTGGTCAGTTTTTTCTGTTCCTTAAAATAGTACAGCATCTGCGAGGTGGACGGGATCAGACAGCGGTAAACCTCGTAGCCCACCACCTCCGGCACGTTCAAAAGCTTGCGCGTCTCCGCCTCTGATACCACGTAATACTCATTCTGGTAATCTCCGCCATCCAGGCGGTAACAGTCTACTCCCAGCTCGGAAAATTCCGGTACCAGTGTGACCTCATCCCATTTTGTCATTTGAAAATCCTCCAAATCAAGCGTTTATATTTTGGCATAAAAACAAGCCAGCTCTTCTCCGTTGAAAAGCCAGCTCAGCAGCAGTCTGCTGATATTCCACCATCCATGGAAAGGTCAGCACGGCAGTAGTCTGCTGATATTCCGTAATTCATTAAAAAAATGATATAGGAAAGTGTGCGGGTTGTCAAGGGGTTTTCATATGGAAAAAGAAGAAAAACGTTCCATTTCGAAAAAAGGTGTGCTACAATATAAATGCATTGTATAACTGTACTGTGTGTAAGGAGCGGTGAAAATGGAAGAGCTTAGGGAACTTTTATATCGGTATATGACAGAGACATTGACAAGGGTGATCTTAAGCGGCTCCAGGGAGAAGGAGGCTGCGTCAAAGATTCATATCCGTCCGGTGGTTCTGAAGGGTCAGTTGATGTTTCAGTCCAGTGAATATAAGGAAAACAAAGTGTATCATAGAAATATGGAGCGCCGGGAGGCGGTGGATCAGGTTTGTGAATGGATGGAAAAGTACCGCCAGATGGAGCTTTCAGGAGTTGGAGGACAGGCTCATGTTCTTGCCAGCAAAAAAGGGAAGCTTACCATCAAGGAGAAGCCCGCTGCAAAGTGCGGCTCCTGTACGATGCGGCCGGCGGATCTATCCCACAACCGAAAGAAAAAGTATATTTTAGAACCGGATCTGAAGGTGGAATTTCTGATTGATCTTGGGGTTATGACAAAGGAGGGAAAGATTGTCCATGCCCAGTACGATAAATTCCGTCAGATCAACCGTTTCCTGGAATTTATCGAGGATGTGCTGCCGAAGCTGCCAAAGGACCGGGAGGTGACGATTCTGGATTTTGGCTGTGGAAAATCGTATCTGACCTTTGCCATGTACTATTATCTGAAGGAACTGAAGGGATATGCGGTGCAGATTACCGGCCTTGATCTGAAGGCAGATGTGATTGCCCACTGCAACCGGCTGGCGGAGAAATACGGCTATGAGAGCCTGAAATTTTATGTGGGTGATATCGCCGGGTACGAAGGGGTGAGCCAGGTGGATATGGTGGTCACGCTGCACGCCTGTGACACGGCCACGGACTACGCCCTGGACAAGGCCATCCGGTGGGGGGCCAAGGTGATCTTGTCTGTTCCCTGCTGTCAGCATGAGCTGAACGGGCAGATGGAAAATGAAATCTTAGGGTCGGTGTTCCGGTACGGTCTGATCAAAGAGCGGATGGCAGCGCTCTTCACAGACGCCCTGCGGGCACAGCTTCTGGAGCGCAAGGGATATGAGGTGCAGATTCTGGAATTTATTGATATGGAGCATACGCCCAAGAATATACTGATCCGGGCGGTAAAAGGAAAGAATATGGCGAAGGAATCCTCCTGCCGGGAGCTGATGGATTTTTTGCATGTAAAACCTACATTGGCGGTGCTGCAGGGGGAGATAGAAGAAAGCGAGCCGGCGTTGGTGAATGAGCAGATAGAAGAAAGCGAGCCGGTGTTGGTTGGTAAGCAGATAGAACAGGAGGGCAGCGATGAATAAGAAGATATTGCGTGTGGTTGTGTTGGCGCTGGTATTCCTCTTTTCCCTGGCGGGGATCAGCTTTCTCACCGGCACGGACCAGGTAGATCTGACCTCGGAGATGAAATCGGCCACACTGCCGGTGGTCTCTCTGAAAAAGGGGGAGACATCCATCAACCGGTTGTTTGGATACTACGGCGATATGAACGCAGTCAATATCCGGGACACTATAACGCCTCTGGGGGAGGACATGGTGCTGCCGGTGGAGATTCAGGCTTACCAGAATCATGTGGAGGAGATTTCCTACGAAGTGCGTTCCCTGGATATGGAACGGCTGCTGGAGCAGACGCAGATTGACGGATATAGTCAGACGGGCGGGGAGATATCCACAGAGTTTCACATACAGAATCTCCTGGAGCAGAATCAGGAATACCGCTTGATCATCACGCTGGAATGCGGCGGGGAAAAGATCCGTTATTATACAAGACTTATCTGCACCAAAGACAGCTATGTGGACGAAACGATTGATTTCGCCCTGGATTTTCATCGAAAAACCTTTGACCCGGAGGCGGTAGGCCAGCTGGCTACCTACATGGAATCCAACAAGGAGGGGGATAACACCACATTGCACCAGGTGACGATTCATTCCAGCATGAAACAGCTGGGCTGGGCCGATTTTCAGGGAGAGGTGCTGGAGGAGCCAATTCCTGCGTTCCAGGAGATCAGCAGCAATTTTAATGTGATTACTCTGAATTATGTGATGACCTCTATCGGGCAAAACGGAGAGACGGAATTCTACAATGTGGAAGAATACTATCGGGTGCGGTACGGCGCAAGCAACAGCCGCATGTATCTGCTGGATTACCACAGAACCATGAATGAGATCTTCCGGGGAAGCGGCGACAATCTTATGACAAACGGATTGCTTTTAGGCATTCGGGATGGTGATGTCTCCTATAAGACAAATGAGAGTGCCTCTGTGATCAGCTTCACCCAGGAGGGGGATCTGTGGAGCTACAACAGCGGAACCAACCAGATGTCGCTGGTGTTCAGCTTCCGGGAGGTGGAGGGGATTGGTGACCGTGAGAACAATCCAAATCATGACATCCGCATTATCAAGGTCGATGAATCAGGAAATATAGATTTTGTAGTGTACGGCTATATGAATCGCGGGGAGCATGAGGGGTATACGGGCATCGGACTGTACCATTATGACAGCTCTGCCAATTCCGTGGCGGAGGAGCTGTTTATTTCCAACGGGGAGCCATATCAGGTACAGAAGGAGAATTGGGCAAAGCTGTTTTACACCAGTGAGAAAGGCAGCTTTTACATGATGGCGGAGGGAGATTTTTACAAGATCAGCCGGGAAGACGGCTCAGCCGAGGTGGTTCAATCGGGACTGGCAGCAGATAACTGCGCGGTCTCCGGGGATGGAAGGTACATTGCATGGCGTGAGCCGGGGGCAGACCACAGTGCTGTCATCACAGACCTGGAAAGCGAGAAGCAGTGGGAGATTTCGGGGGCTTTGGGCGAAATCATCTGTCCCATTGGCTTTATTGACAGTGATTTTGTCTATGGAATCACAGATCGGGAAGAAAATGGTTTGATCCGCAAGATTCAGATCGCGGACAAGGAACGGAATGTGATCAAGGAATATGAAAAATCCGGCTGTTATATCACTGAGGCCTATGTGGAGAATGCCACTGTATTCCTAAAGCGGGCCAGGAAGGAAGGCGATACCCTGCGGCAGATGGAGGATGATGCCATCAAGAGCCATGAGATTGAGGCATCCTTAACCACCCGGGTGGAGACGGTAGTGAAGGGCTCAAAGCAGACGCTGGTGTCCCTGACTACCAACAAGGAGCTTCGAAAAAAGACGCCGCAGATTCTGACGCCAAAGCTGGTGGTTCTGGAGGACAAAAATCAGGTATCTCTTGACGCAGAGCCAGCGACCGGCCGCTATTACGTGTATGGAGCGGGAGAAGTAGCCCTTTGCACAGAACATGTGTCGGAGGCTATCGCTGCTGCAGATCAATTGTCGGGTGTTGTTCTTCTGGATAATCAGCAGTATATCTGGAGGAGAGGAAGAGCCTCCAACATTTCTGTGGCGCAGCAGGCGGTGTTGAGCCGGGAGCAGGCAGACGCCGCAGCAGGCATGATGGAGCGATCTCTTATGGCTATTTTAAAGACAGAGAACATCAGCTTTGATATGGGTGCTCTGACCGGTGCAGGTGCATCTGCCCAGGAGATTCTTGAGGAGGCTATGCCTTTGGCCCGGGTTCTGGATCTGACCGGATGCTCGGTCATCCAGGTGTTGTATTATGTAGCCCAGGGAAACCCGGTCTATGCCAGAGGGGAAGGCGGAACCCCGGTGCTGATCGTAGGGTACGACGAGCGCAATGTGATCCTGTACAACCCCGCCACCAACACCACTAGCCGGAAAGGCCAAAAGGACAGCGAGGAGATGTTTGAAAAGGAGGGCAACGTCTTCCTGGGATATTTGGATTGACGCAGTAAGGAAAATAAATTTCCGGCGAAGGGGACGCCCCAGCGAAAAGGTGTCCTGGAATGGAAATAAGCACCGCCCCAGGTAAGATACCCACCCATATCAGACGCGCTCTCGCTCCAGGCACAGACGTAGCGGACACTAACCTCACAGCCCATTTCATGGTCTGTTCGCTAAGTGCCGACGTCTTGCAAGGGTCTGAGTATGGGTGGGTATCTTACCTGGGGCTGTTTTAACTGCAAGTGGGGACACCTTTTCGCCGGGGCTGGATTATTGGCAGGTTGTAAACCATGCGCCAGCCAAATCTGCTGACTTGCGGAAAGCTGTATTTATTGCTGGGCGGCGCGAAGGCTCTCCTGAGCGTCTTAGTCGTAGTTGGCGATTAGTTCACCGCAATGTTGCCCCAGTTTATTTTGGACTATGCACCTGTCCAAGCGGCGTCCCTTCGCTGCAATTAGAACTCATGCCCTTGTGCCGCTAAACCCTCAGTTCCCCCATCTCCTTCACCCGCCCCAGTAGGAATTTATACCGCAGCTGCATGGCATTGACCTGGTAGATGCAGCTGTCGATAAGATCCGGCTCCACCACATGCTCAAAGTTTGCATTGGCCAGATCCAGTTCACTTTTTGTTCTTTTCAAATCATCTAAAAGTAACGCATAGGTTCCATCGTTTGTAGGAGTCTGTTTAAAAAAACGAATCAAAGCTATCCCTTCCTTTTACGGTAACAAATTACCTCTTTTTACTAAGTATAATCAGAAATTTCCAATCTATACAAAAAACGGAATAAAAAAAATTCTTTTGTATATATTGAAACAGAGAACGGTGCGGCTGACATGTTCTGCGCCAAGGCGGCGATACTGACAGCTGGTCCGGGAAGTGGGGGACAGAAAATGGAGTATGGTGGAATCGCGATTATTGCAATCTGTGTGTTGGTGCTTGTGATCGGAGGATTGAAGCAGAAGTCCAAGGCGGTTTTTCATTTCCTGGTACGGTCAGCGGTGGGGCTTGTCAGCATCTTTTTTTGTAATACTTTTTTGGAAATGCAGGGGATTTCTGTGTCTGTGGGACTGAATCCGGTAAGCTTTTTGACACTCGGAACCCTTGGAATCAGCGGGTTTGCGCTGCTTTACGG
>CABQGZ010000146.1 GCA_902463835.1 uncultured Lachnospiraceae bacterium | reverse complement strand
ATTCTGCGGCTATAGTATCCATGGTTGGATTTGTTTTTTGCATGACAGTTTCCTTTATTCTCATATTTTATCTTTCAAATCATTTCCTAATTATACCATATTGGAAGTACCATTTCAAGAAAAATGCACGATTGAAAAGGTTTCGTGATGCATGAAAAGTAACGACTATCTTTACTTTACTCAAGGAGATGTCCTGGGAATTCTTGACAGTGATGGAAGAAAATCAGCAGAGGAGAAATCGCAACCACTGGTTACGAAATTCCCGAACCTTTGTATTGTTCCGATAAGAGGAAAATATTATTCCGATACCGTTGCTATTATTCCGATAATGGGGTATACTATTACTGGAAGCGAGGTGCGGAAATTATGTATATGTCAGTAAAACAGGCCGCAGAGAAATGGGATATTTCAGATAGAAGGGTGCGGATATTATGCGCAGAGGGGAAAATCCCAGGCGTAATTCGTGAGGGACGCAGTTGGAAGATTCCGGAAGAGGCAAAGAAACCGGAGGATGGACGGTACAAATCTTCCGAAAGCTTACTCAAGAACATTGACAGGAAGAAAGCAGAATTGGATGCCAGACGTCCGTTGACGGAAGGTGAGGCAGAGCGACTGACGGAGCAGTTTGTGGTTGAATACACATATAATTCCAATGCCATTGAGGGCAATACGTTGACCTTGCGGGAGACAGATATGGTACTGCGCGGTTTGACGATTGACCAAAAGCCGCTGAAAGATCACATGGAGGCGGTCGGGCATAAGGAGGCTTTCGACTTTGTTCGGGACTTAGTGAAAGACCATGCACCGCTTTCAGAGAGCATTATTAAGCAGATTCATTATCTGGTGTTAGTGGATAAGAAAGAGGACAGAGGTATATATAGAAGAGTACCGGTGAGAATTATGGGAGCAATGCATGAGCCGGTGCAGCCCTATCTGATCCAGCCTAAGATGGAGCAGTTATTGGAGGATTATAGAAACAGCACGGAGCATATCATTCCCCGTCTTGCACGGTTTCATATCGAATTTGAAGGTATTCATCCTTTCATTGACGGCAATGGCCGCACGGGACGGCTACTTGTGAATCTGGAATTGATGAAAGCAGGATATCTGCCGATTGATATTAAATTTGCAGATAGGATTGCGTATTACAATGCTTTTGATGAGTATCATGTAAAACATAATTTGGGAGCGATGGAGAAATTATTTGCAGGGTATGTGAACGAAAGACTGGAGAACTATTTGGCAATGCTAAAGGAATAAATATTGTGGTTTGGAGGGATAAAAATAATTCCTTGAAGGATATTACAAATTGTATTAAAATATAAGTCAGACATAAGAAATAGAGATCAGACAAAAGGAAGGAGGCAGGCAGGATGCGTGGACAGCATATCCTGCCTTACATGTTATGAAACTTGGAATTACTATGGAAGGCGGCGCCAGCAGAACCATGTTCAGCTGCGGCGTCACCGATGCATTACTGGAAGAAAATATCATGCCGGATTACTTTATCGGCGTATCCGCCGGAATCGCTTACGGCGTGTCTTATCTGTCGAAGCAGAAGGAAAGAAATCTTGAGATCGCCCAGAAATACATGGCGGACAAGCGCTATATGGGGCCAAGACATCTCTTTCACAAGAAGAACCGGTGCTTTTACAACATTCCCTTCGTGTTCGACGAGATTCCCAACAAGCTGGTGCCCTTTGACTATGACGAGTTTGAACGCTTTCCGGGCAAGGTGGTGGCCACAGTCACCAATCTCCACACCGGCAAGCCGGAATACATAGAAGTGCCAAGAAGAGATGACAAATTCCAGGTGCTGGTGGCAAGCTGCGCCTTGCCTGTCCTGTTCCAGCCGGTGAAGGTGGGCAGGCGCTATTATCTGGACGGAGGGCTCTCGGACTCTGTGCCCTACAGGCAGGCCATTAAGGAAGGGTGCGACAAGAATATTGTGATCCTCACCCGGGAGCGGGACTATGTGAAGAAGCCGGAGCGGGTGGGCGATCTCACCAGAAAGCTTTATCGGCACTACCCGAATATTGTGGAGGCTTTAAAGAACCGGCCGGAGGAATATAACCGGTGCCGTAAGGAACTGTTTGAGGCGGAAAAACGGGGCGAGGTGTTCGTGATCGCGCCGAAGGATACCATGGGTGTGGGGCGGACGGAATCTGATTCCATGAAGCTGACAGCGTTGTATGAGGCCGGTTACCGCCAGGCCAGGGCACAGATGGCGGAGCTGAAGAAGTATCTGGGATGACAGATCAGCCAGCTGATTTCGTAGTGGACAATCGTGCCAAAAGGCAGCCAGTGGAATCGAAATAAATTGCGGAGGGTACTGTATGAGATTTTTCCATTTATCGGACTTACATATCGGAAAGCAGCTGTACTATTACAGCTTAAAGGAGAACCAGCAGGATATGCTGCGCCAGATCGTGGAGCGGGCCAGGGAATACCGTCCCGACGCCATCCTGATCTGCGGGGATATCTTTGACAAATCCGTGCCCTCCGGGGAGGCTTACACCATTTTTGATGAGTTCTTAAATCGGCTGGCAGAGCTGGATCCGGTGATCCCGGTGCTGATGATCGCCGGGAACCATGACAATCCGCAGCGTCTTTCTTATGCCAAAAGCTTTCTGGAGAAGCATAAGATATACTTGTCCGTGCTGCCGCCCCAGAGCGAGGAGGAGCATATCAGGAAGGTGGAGCTTACGGATGAGTGGGGGAAGGTGAATTTTTACCTGCTCCCTTTTTTAAAGCCAGGGTATGTGCGCCATCTCTTTGGGGAAGGGGAGGTTACGGACTATAACAGTGCTGTGAGGAAGCTGCTGGCGCGGGAGCAATTGGATAAGGAACAGCTGAAGACAAATATTTTGGAAGGAGCCGCGGAGCGCCATGTCCTCCTCTCCCACCAATTATACATCAACGGCATAGAACAGCCCCAGCTCAGCGATTCCGAGCAGCGGATCGTGACCGTGGGGGGCTTAGACAGTGTGGAGGCCTCCCTTGTGGAGCATTTCGACTATGTGGCGCTTGGGCATATCCATGGGCCCCAGAAGGTGAAAAGCCCCCACATCCGCTACTGCGGGACGCCCTTCAAGTATTCGGTCAGCGAGGAGCATCAGGAGAAATCCATCACTCTGGTGACCCTGGGACCCGGGGGGCTGGAGCCTAAGATTGAGACGATCCCCTTCTCATTTTCACAGGATGTGCGCAGGGAGCAGGGAATGCTGGCGGACATTTTGTCCAGAGCCACCGAGGAAAATTGTCACGATTACATCTCTGTGACCATCACGGATGAGAAGGAACCCTACCACGCCAAGGAGCAGCTGGAGGAGGTGTATGACCACATCCTGGAGCTGCGGGTGGACAATGGAAGAACCAGGGCCATGACAGTTCTTCCGGGGGAGGAGGATTTTGCCCAGGATCCCGGGGAGGTGTTTGCGGCCTTCTATCAGGAGATGCAGGGACAGCCGATGAATCAGGAGGAGACGGCCTGGATGAAGCAGGTATTTGCCCAGTGCGGGGAGGAGATATCATGAAACCCATCAAGCTTATCATGTCGGCCTTCGGCTCCTACGGGGGCGTGGAGGAGATTGATTTTACCAGGGTAGACCGGGGGATTTTTCTCATCACCGGAGATACGGGAGCGGGAAAGACCACGGTGTTTGACGCCATCACCTATGCGCTGTTTGACGCGGCCAGTGGCGGCAGCCGGAACGGCGACATGATGCGCAGCCAGTATGCGGCGGAGGACACCCCCACCTTTGTGGAGTATACCTTCTCCTACGGGGGCCAGGTGTATACCGTGAAGCGTAACCCCAACTATCAGCGGATCAGCAGACGGAAGAATAAGAACGGGGAATACACTTATACCACAGAGCTTACCGGGGTGGAGCTGACCATGCCGGACGGCAGAGTGTTCCCTGGAAAAACAAGGGAGACCAACGAGAAGATCCGGGAGATCCTGGGGGTGGATGTGACACAGTTCACCCAGATCTCCATGATCGCCCAGGGAGAATTTTTGAAGCTTCTGCACGCGCCGTCCCGGGAGCGAAAGGAGATTTTTGCCCGAATCTTTGACACCGGGATCTACGGGCAGATTCAGAACCGCTTAAAGGAGCAGGCCAGGGAGCTTTCTGATCGGCTTGGCGACAACCGGAATCTGCTGGAGCACGAGCTTTCCGGCGTCTGGCGTTTGACGGAGCTTACTGACGCCTGGCAGACCAGGGAGCAGGGCGGCTCATGGGATTCCAGGGAGGAGCTGGAGGAAGCGTGGGCGGAAGCCGCAGTGAAGCCGGAGACCGGGCAGGAGGAGATTTTTGCCCTGCTGGATCAGATGGAAGACTATATCCGCAGGCAGGAGGAGACGCAGGAAGTCAGGGAGAGAGAAAACCGTGCCCTGTTGGATCGGGTAAAGCTTGAGATCGCCCGGGCGGAGGAGACCAACCGGCAGTTTGCCCGAAAACAGGAGACGGAAGCCTCCATCCTGGATATCACCAATAAACTGGCAGGGATTCAGGACAAGCTTGCGGAGTGGACGGGGCATCAGAGGAAGCTTGCGGAGATTGGGGCGGAGCGGATGCCGAAGCTGGAGCAGCAGCTGGCGGAGGCGAGAAATCTTCTGCCAAAGTATGACCTCCTGAATCAGCGCAAGGAGGAGACGGGGCGGCTGGAGAAGGTCAGGAATCAGGCCGAAAAAGAGCTGAACAGTGCGGTGAAGCAGGAAGCGCTTCTGAAAAAGCAGCAGGAGGAACTGGACGGGGGCCAGCGGGAGCTTCTCGCTCATGTGGAGCAGCTGCCGGAGCTTCGGGAGCAGGAAAAGGAATGCCGTCGGCGGAAGGAGGAGCTGCAGGAACTGTGCGCACAGGGGAAGCGCCTTGCACAGGAGGAGAAGCGCCTGGAGGTCTGCCGTAGGAAAGTTTCAGAGGCACTTGCGGAATTTGAGACCAGGAGCAGGGCGTATGAGGCCTGCAACCGGATTTTTATTGAAGAACAGGCGGGGCTTTTGGCCAGCGCGCTGGAGGAGGGGAGTCCCTGCCCGGTCTGTGGTTCTACCCATCACCCCAGGAAGGCACAGCTGTCCGGGGAGGCGGTGACAGAGCAGCAGGTGGAGAAGGCCAAGGCGGAACGGGAACAGGCCCAGGCGAAGCTGGATGCGGTCAACGGGAGATTCCAGAGCGAAAAGGCGCAGTACGCAGGAGAGCAGCAGGTGTTCTGGAACAATGGGAAGAGGGTGTTTGGCGCTGCGTTCCCACAGATATCTGAGGATGCTGTGTGGACGGAAGGAGAAGCGGAAACACTTGGCGCAGCAGGCGAAATGGACGAACGAGCAGATAGGTCGCTGGATGCGAGAATGAATACGTCGCTGGATGAACGAGCAGCTACATTAATGGATGCGCAGAGTGGTATGCCAGTAGACATACAGTGGAATCTTTCAGATGAATGGCTGCAAGCGTTGGAAAATGTACTGGCAGTATGCACCGATAAAGTGGAAACACTTGAAAAACAGCGCACACAGTTGGAGGAAAAGCAGCAGCAATACGATAGGCAGAACCGGCAGTTGGAAGTAATAGCCAACAAGCTGTCCGAGCTTCTGGAGAATAGGGAACTCCTCCAGAGGAAGCTCTACGAGGAAAAGCTATCCTACGAGAAGGCGGCCCAATCCCTGCAGGAGCTGGCGGAGACACTGACCTTCTCCTCCCGAGAAGCCCTGGAGCAGGAGCTTGGGGCGCTGCAGAAGGAAAAGCAGCAGCTGGAGGAGAAGCAGAAAAAGATACAGGATACTATTCTTCTGCTGCAACAGCAGCAGGCCAGAGGGGAGGGATCCCTGGAGGAACAGCAGAAGAACCTGAAAATGTTGATAACTGCCCTGGAGGGAAAGCAGCCGGTGGATATCCAGGCCTTCAAAAGCCGGGAGCAGGAGCTGAACGGACTTCTTACGGCGGCCCAGAAGCAGAGGGCAGCCTGGATCTCAGGCAGGGATCGGAACACAAGGGCCAGAGAGAACCTGCGGCAGCTGTATGAAGAGCGCAGTCAGCTGGCGGCAAAGTTTGCGGTAGCGGAGAACCTGTCCCGGACGGCCAACGGCAATCTGCGGCAGCAGGCCAGAGTGGATCTTGTGACCTATGTACAGCGGCGCTATTTTGGGCGTATCATCGGGGAGGCCAACCGCAGGCTGGTGAAGATGAGCGGCGGCCGCTTTATCTTAAAGTGCCGGGAACTAGAACAGCTGGGACGGCAGGGCGAGACAGGGCTGGAGCTGGACGTGTACGATCTTGTGACAGATCAGGTGCGGGACGTAAAGACGTTGTCCGGCGGCGAGTCCTTTCTGGCGGCGCTGGCCATGGCCCTTGGCATGGCGGATGTGATCCAGAAAAACGCGGGCAGCGTCCATCTTGACACCATGTTCATTGACGAAGGCTTCGGCTCTCTGGACGAGGAGACCAGAGGCAAGGCCATAGCCATTCTCCAGGAGCTGGCCGGCGAGACACGGCTGGTGGGAATCATCTCCCATGTGACGGAGATGAAGGAGCAGATGGATCGGAAGCTGGTCATTACCAAGGGAGAGCGGGGCAGCCATGCTTCCTGGCAGCTGGAGAGCTGAACTGTTACCTAAATTATGAGATTGTATTTTGGCTGAAAATCCGTTATACTAAGGGAAACAGAACTCAGGTATGGCAGATGAATGCTCAGGGAGGCGAAGAGATGGCGCGGACAATTGGGATTGGAATACAGAACTATAATGAGATGATTGAGGGAGACTGTTTCTATGTTGACAAGACAGATTTTTTGCGGGAATGGTGGGAAAACAAGGATAGTGTCACTTTGATTACCAGGCCGCGTCGGTTTGGAAAGACACTGACCATGAGCATGGTAGAGCAGTTTTTTTCTGTGAACTATGCAGGCCGGGAAGACTTGTTCACAGACTTGTCCATCTGGCGGGAGGAGCCATACCGAAAGCTTCAGGGAACCTACCCGGTGATCAGCCTTTCTTTTGCGAATATAAAGGAAAAAGACTATCAGACTACGCGGTATAAGATTTGTCAGCTTTTGGTAAATTTATATTCACAATACAGTTATTTAAAGGACAGCGGGCTCTTAACAGAGAATGACAGGGAATTCTTTGAAAGAATTACGATTGACATGAACGATGGAGACGCTACGTTGGCACTATATCAGCTGTCTCACTTTTTATCAAGGTATTATGGGAAGAAAGTCATTATTCTCCTGGACGAGTACGATACACCTATGCAGGAAGCCTATGTGGAAGGATTCTGGGAGGAGCTTGTGGCGTTTACCAGAAGCCTTTTCAATGCCACCTTTAAGACAAACCCATGGCTGGAACGCGCCATTATGGCGGGGATTACCAGGGTGAGCAAGGAGTCGATTTTCTCAGATCTGAATAATCTGGAGGTGGTGACCACCACCTCTGATAAGTATGACGACTCTTTTGGCTTCACGGAAGAGGAAGTCTTTGTAGCTATGGATGAATATGGATATGAAGAAAAAGAAGAGGTAAAGTGCTGGTATGATGGATTTTCATTTGGACGTAAGAAGGATATCTACAATCCATGGTCTATATTGAATTATCTGGATAAGCGCAGGTTCACGACATATTGGGCGAACACCAGCTCCAACAGCCTGGCAGGGAAGCTCATCCGGGAGGGAAACAGAGATATCAAGG
>CABQGZ010000145.1 GCA_902463835.1 uncultured Lachnospiraceae bacterium | reverse complement strand
CACCGTTTTTATAAATGTTCCAGCCGCTGCCGTCCGGTCTTCTTCTGGCGTCAATGGCTACCACTACGCATTGGCTTCCGAATTTGTCGGCGGCCTCACTGATGAGCTTCGGATTGTTTATGGCGGAGGAGTTGATGGATATCTTGTCCGCACCCTCCCGAAGCAGGATCTTGAAATCCTCCACGGTGCGGATACCGCCGCCTACGGTGAAGGGGATGAACACCTTCTCCGCCACCCGGCGCACCATATCTACCACGGTGTTTCTGGCATCGGAGGAAGCTGTGATATCCAGGAAAACTACTTCGTCCGCACCTGCTTTATCGTAGGCGGCGGCAATCTCCACCGGGTCTACGGCGTCTCTCAGGTTCACGAAGTTGACGCCTTTTACTACACGGCCATTATGTACATCCAGACAGGGGATGATTCGCTTTGTAAACATCAGGCCTCACCTCCCAGAGCTGCAAAATTCTTCAGTATCTTAAGACCTGTCTCGCTGCTCTTCTCCGGATGGAACTGGCAGGCAAACAGGTTATCCTTCTCCACAGAGGCGTGGATGGTCACACTGTAATCGGTGGTAGCCTTCACAACGGCTTCCTCCCTGGCCTTCAGATAGTAGGAGTGGACGAAATACACATACGGGTTAGGCGCAATTCCTTCGAACAGACGGCCCTCATTCTGCAGGTTCAGGGAATTCCAGCCAATATGCGGAATCTTAAGTCCCGGGCTGTCGGGAATCCGTAAGATCTCGCCTTCCATAATACCCAGTCCTTCTACTCCGGGGCATTCTTCACTGGCTTCAAACAGCAGTTGAAGTCCAAGACAGATGCCCAGAAATGGTGTTTTCTTCTCCACCAGTTCCTGGATCACCTTATCCAACTCATATTTTCTCAGGTTGTCCATGGCTGCTCCAAAGGAACCTACCCCCGGCAGGATCACCTTTTCCGCCTGCAGAAGCGCTCTCCGATCTCTTGTAACAATACTGTCCTCCCCAATATACTTAAGCGCTTTCTGTACACTCTTCAGATTCCCAGCGTCATAATCTATAATACTTATCATTTTGATCTTTCCTCTAATTTTTAAAGCTGTGGACCGGAGCCGGAATACGACCGCCACGGTTCACGAAGTTATCGCAGGAATATGGATTCACGGGCATGATGGGCGCATATCCTAAAAGCCCTCCGAATTCCGCTGTCTCGCCCACACCTTTTCCGATCACCGGAATGATACGCACTGCAGTGGTCTTCTGGTTGATCATACCGATGGCCATTTCATCCGCGATGATCCCGGATATAGTGGTGGCTTTTGTGTCGCCGGGAATGGCGATCATGTCAAGTCCCACGGAGCAGACGCAGGTCATGGCTTCCAGCTTCTCAATGGTCAGAGCACCGATCTTCGCCGCATCGATCATGCCCTGATCCTCGCTGACCGGAATGAATGCGCCGCTTAAGCCGCCCACATAGGAGGATGCCATAATGCCGCCTTTCTTCACCTGGTCATTCAAAAGCGCCAGCGCTGCCGTAGTTCCAGGCGCTCCTGCGTACTCCAGACCGATCTCGTGGAGAATATCCGCAACACTGTCTCCGATTGCTGGCGTGGGTGCGAGAGACAGATCGATAATTCCAAAAGGAATGCCAAGGCGTCTGCTGGCCTCCTGAGCTACCAGCTGTCCCACCCGTGTGATCTTAAAAGCAGTCTTCTTAATCGTCTCACATAATACTTCAAAGTTCTCTCCACGCACCTTGGAGAGAGCTGTCTTCACTACGCCGGGGCCGCTGACGCCCACATTGATAATGGCGTCCGCTTCCGTCACACCGTGGAAGGCTCCCGCCATAAAGGGGTTGTCGTCCGGTGCATTGCAGAATACCACTAATTTGGAGCAGCCAAAGGAATCGTTCTCCTTGGTCAGCTCTGCAGTCTCCTTGATGATCTCTCCCATAAGCTTGACCGCATCCATGTTGATGCCGGTCTTGGTGGAGCCCAGATTGATAGAGCTGCACACCACGTCCGTGGACTTTAACGCCTCCGGGATGGAGCGGATCAGATTCTCGTCCCCCGTTGTCATCCCCTTGCTCACCAGCGCCGAATAACCGCCGATAAAATTCACGCCCACAGCCTTGGCCGCCTCGTCCAGCGTCTTAGCGATCGTAACAAAATCCTTCGGGCTCTTGCAGGCCGCGCCTCCCACCAGGGCGATTGGCGTCACGGAAATCCGTTTATTCACGATAGGAATGCAGTAATTTTGCTCAATTTCTCCTCCCACAGCCACCAGATCCCTGGCCACCGTGGTGATTTTCTCATAGATATTCTGATTCAGCTTGTCCAGATCAGAATCGATACAATCCAGCAGACTGATACCCAGTGTGATGGTTCTCACATCCAGATTTTCCTGCTCGATCATCTTATTTGTCTCGTGTACTTCCCAGATATTTGGCATGTGACCCTCCTTATATTCTATGCATCTTTCTAAAGATCTCTTCCCGCTGGCACTTGATGGTCACAACGATCTCGTCGCCAATCTGGCTAAGCTCCCGGGAACACGCGTCAAAAGGCTTTGCGGAGGATGCAATATCTGCGATCATCATCATGTTGAAAAATTCCTGCACGATGGTCTGGCTGATGTCCAGCACGTTGATCCTGTTATTTGCAAGGTACGTACATACCTTTGCAATGATACCGACGGTATCCTTTCCTACTACTGTGATAATCACTCTGTCTGTCTTCTTTTCCATAATTTTCTCCTTCTGCATTCATGCCTCTATCACCTGTGAGACCACATCTCTTTTCGCCACATAGATGGGAAAATCATCCCCCTTGTACGGGGTGTCTCCCATGGCGATCTCAAGCCGCACGGTCTCATAAGCAAGCTTCTCGTAATTGTTTTCCTTGCTGAGATGTCCCAGCATAACTGTCTTGAATTTATCGTGCAGTATCTGGCACAGCAGCTGCCCGCAAAGCTCATTGGACAGATGCCCTCTGTCCCCCAGAATCCGCTGCTTCAGATAATAGGGGTAATTTCCAACCTGAAGCATATGTACGTCATGGTTCGCTTCCAGCAACAGCACGTCCAGACCCTGCAGACGTTCAATAATGTACGGATCATATTTTCCCAGATCCGTGATGACGCCGATAGACTGTCCCGCCTGCCGCATGATATAAGCCGCCGGATCCGCTGCGTCGTGGGAGATGGCAACCGGCGATACCGTCATCTCTCCAATGGAAAAATCCACGTCCGGTTCAATGGGAACAAACAACTCCCGGTCAATGGTTCCAAGACTCTTCATACCGAGAATCGCCTCTATAGTCCCCTTCGTGGCATAGATCGGAATTCCATGCTTCCTGGCTATCACACCGAGACCGGCGATATGGTCGGAATGCTCATGCGTGATCAGAATCCCGTCCATCTCCCCGGTTTTCAGACCGATCTCATTTAAGCCCGCTTCGATCCGCTTCCCGCTGATCCCCGCATCCACCATCAAATGTGTATTGTCCGAACCAACGTAGATACAGTTTCCACTGCTTCCGCTGGCTATGCTGCATAATCTCATGTTGTCACTCCTGCTCAAACGCCCGGCGAACTTCTATAAAAGTATCCGCCAGCTCACCATTATTGTCAATCACAGCCTGACACTTCCTGCGATACTCCGCCTCCGGAAGCTGACTTGCAAAAATCTGCGTAATCTTCTCCTTTGAATACCCCCGGCTCTCTATCAGCCGCTGCCTGCGGTTCTCTTCGCTTGTGTAGATATACCACAGCTGATCACAGATCTCATCATACCGTTCTTCAATCAGAAGCGCCGCCTCGATCACCAGATAATCCAGCCTGCCAAGTGCCTGTTCTCTTGCAATGCACTCTCTAATATACACTTTTACAGCGGGATGCACAATACCATTCATGCGAATTCTTAAATTTTCTGAAGAAAACATCAGCTTCGCCAAGACAGCACGATCCAAATGCCCATCCTTCTGAAAGGCTTCCGCCGGAAGTATCGCTTGCAGAGCTGCATAACAGGCAGTCCCCGGCTCCATCAACTGATGAGCCACTTCATCCGCCTTCAAGATAAGCGCATTGTAATTATCTTCGATGTAATCCAATATAGCACTTTTCCCCGCACCAACGCCACCTGTAATCCCAATTATTTTCATTTTCTGCCATCCTCTCTGAACGCAAGCACACTCCCCCTGTCCCCAATGCGGCTCTGCTAATGCGCATCATACCAGTTCCCCCCGGTATTCAGATCCACATCCAGCGCCACCTGAAGCTGCGCTGCCGATTCCATCTCCCTTTGCAGCAGCTCCTTCACTTCTGCGAGCTCCTCCTCTGCCGCCTCAATCAACAGCTCGTCGTGCACCTGCAGGATCAACCTGGATCGCATATTTCTCGCCTTCAATGATTCATTGACCCGAATCATAGCAATCTTGATGATATCCGCCGCCGTTCCCTGGATAGGAGAATTCATGGCAATCCGCTCTCCGAAGGAGCGCTGCATAAAGTTGCTGGAGGAGATCTCCGGCACAGGCCTCCTCCTGCCGAACATGGTAGTCACATACCCCTGCTCCTTTGCCTCCTTCACCAGACCATCCAGAAACAATTTTATTCCTGGATAAGTCTCAAAATAGCGTTCAATATACTCTGCCGCTTCTTTTCGCGTGATACTCAGATCCTGGCTCAGGCCGAAGGAGCTGATCCCATACACGATACCAAAGTTTACCGCCTTAGCATTTCTGCGCTGGAGATCTGTCACCTCATCAAATGGGATATGAAATACCTGGGATGCAGTCATACGGTGAATATCCTCCGCATGGCGGTAGGCCTCGATCAGGTTGGCATCTCCGGACATGTGAGCCAGCACACGCAGTTCAATCTGAGAGTAGTCCGCGTCCACAAACACAAACCCCTCCGCCGGAACAAACACCTTGCGGATCAGCCGTCCCAACTCCATGCGTATGGGAATGTTCTGCAGATTCGGCTCCGTACTGCTGATTCTTCCGGTGGCTGTTATGGTCTGGTTGAAGCTGCTGTGGATCCTGCCGTCCGCAGCGATGTAACCGGCCAGTCCGTCCGCATAGGTGGATTTTAACTTGGTCAGCTGCCGGTACTCCAGAATCTTTGATACAATGGGATATTCCGGCGCCAGCTTCTCCAGCACATCCGCCGCGGTGGAATACCCGGTCTTTGTCTTTTTGCCGTAAGGCATCTTTAAATTTTCAAAGAGAACTACTCCCAGCTGCTTGGGCGAATTGATATTGAAGGTCTCCCCGGCATCCGCATAGATCTCTTTTTCAATCTGTTCAATCTTCACAGACAATTCCTGTCCATAGACGGCAAGCTCATCCTCCCGGATCAGAACCCCTGCCTGCTCCATGTCAAAAAGCGTGAACACCAGCGGCATCTCGATCTCATCGAAAAGCGCCTTCATCTGCGTTTCCTTCAGCTGCTGCTCCATGGTATCCCATGCCTTGTAAGCCGTGTAGGCTACATGGCAGACCCACTGCAGGAAGGGCGCTTCCTGTTCTTCCATAGCAGCTTTGGCCGCCGTCTTTCCCAGCAGATCCGTCCTGGAGGGAACCAACATTCCACAGTAATCCTTGGCAATGTCCTCGTAGGGGTACTCATTTTTCAATGGGTTGAGCAGATATGCGCCGATGGATGCATCCAACAGATGTCCTCTCTTCTCAGAAGCCCGAAACTCTTCTGAAAAATACGCCAGCTGTCCCTTCAAATCCAGGGTGACCGCCCATGTCGTCTTCCCGGCCAGCTCCTCCAGCCGCGCACAGAGGTAATCCGCCGTCACAAAGCCTTCTGCCGCCACAAAATAAATATCCTCATCCCCGAAAGCCAGCGAGAGACCCAGCAGCTGATCCGCTTCCGTAACCAGCCAGAATCCGATTTTTTCTTTCCCTGCAGCCCTTGTAAAGACCGTTTCCGCCTCGTCCAGCATAGAAATCTTCTGATAATACTGTTCCGCTTTGCCTGCAGGAGCCTCCACCTCAAACCGGCTCAGCATATTTTTGAACTCCAGCTCCTTGAACTTCACATAGGCTTCCTTGGTATACAGATTGGTAAGTCTGGCATCCGCCAGCTCGTAGGACAGCTCGCAGTTCGTCTCGATGGTGGCCAGCACCTTGCTCATCTGCGCCATATCGTAATGCTCCCGCAAAGCCTCTCTGGCCCGGTTGGGCTTGATCTCCTCCACATGGGCATAGGCATTCTCGATACTTCCATAGGCAGCGATCAGGCTGGTTGCTGTCTTCTCTCCAACCCCCGGAACACCCGGTATGTTGTCGGAAGTGTCGCCCATCAGCGCCTTTACATCAATGAATTCTGTGGGTGTTACCTGGTAAGCCGCTTTTACATCCGCTGCATAATAGTCCTCGATCTCCGTCCCGGTTCGCTTGGTCTTGGGAATCCGTATCTTAATATGGTCGCTGGCCAGCTGTAAAAGATCCCGGTCCCCCGACACCAGGGATACCTCAAGGCCTGCGGCCTCCCCCCGTTTCGCGATGGTCCCAAGGATATCGTCCGCCTCGTAGCCCTCCCGCTCCACAATGGTCACACCCATGGCTGTCAGGACTTCCTTCATCACCGGCACCTGCTGGCGCAGCTCCTCCGCCATGGGCTTTCTGGTGCCCTTGTATTCCGCGAACATCTTGTGGCGGAAGGTGGGGGCATGCACGTCGAAAGCCACCGTCAGGTAATCCGGCTTTTCTTCCTCAAGAATCTTAAATAAAATATTCAAAAAACCATAGACCGCATTGGTGTGGAGCCCCTGGGAATTGGTCAGGTCCGGCAAGCCGTAAAATGCCCTGTTTAATATACTGTGTCCATCGATCAACACTAATTTTTCACTCATGGAAACCTCCTTGGGGTTCTTGTTTAAAAATCATTAAAATCAATCACTTCGATGTCTGTCTTTTTCTTTTCCGGTGCCCGAAGCCTCTCCTGGTTTCCTCGTCGCTCCGGCTTTCTTGTTTTATGGAAAGTGCTTCCGCTCTCCGTATCTGCTGGTTCATCCACTGCTTCTGCCGGTTTCGTCTTCTCGGCAGTCTTCTCAGCTCCTGGCTTTCCTGGCTTCTTTGGAACTTCTGTCTCCTCCGCCTTCTTCGAAAGACCTGGCTCCTCTTCCAGCCACTCGTCCTCGTCGCCGTCATCATCGAAATCATCCAATCCGCTATTCCGATGCTTCAGGGAAATCAGAAGATTCACACACACGATTGCCAGCACTATCACCACAAAGGCCAGGATAGCAATTGTTCTGCGGGCAAAGGACTTCTCAGATTGATACTTCTCATCCAGCTTCTTATACTCTTTTTCCAAACGCTTGTTCCGGCTTTCATATTCTTCCAACCGGCTTTCCTCATCCGGATCCGTAATTCCCGGTTCTGCCGCACCAGGATCATTCGCAGACGGCGTTCCTTCTCTTGTTACCGCAATCTTGTATTCCGCCTTAGCTCCATTCTCCGCTGCCACAGTGACTGTAATGGTATTCTCTCCGATCTGAAGATTTGTATTCCCTGTGATGGATTCCACCTTGCCCTTGGCATGGGACGGCCTTGCATCCACCTGGATGTCTGTAGTCTCATAGGGCACAACCGCTGTATAGCTGGTTGTCCCCTGTGCAAACGCCGGGGACAATTCTCCCACGGATAAGGACAGACCTGCCAAGCTGTTATCAGAAGATCTGGCAGCGGCGCCTC
>CABQGZ010000144.1 GCA_902463835.1 uncultured Lachnospiraceae bacterium | reverse complement strand
GGAGAGGACGATCTGGATATTCTTCTTCTCACAGCTCTCCTGGAACTGCTCTAAGGAGTGCAGCGCCGTGGCGTCAATGGCATTCACGCTTCGCATGCGCAGAACAAGGCATCTGGTGTCCTCTTTCACTGAGATCTTTAAGATCTTGTCTGCCGCGGCGAAAAACATGGGGCCTGTAATCTCATATACAAGCGTACCGACCGGAACCTCCCGGAGGGAAAGACTGTCCGGATCCTCCTCGTCGTCCACATACTTCCATCCCTGAACCTCTGTCACATCGCTCATGCGCTTCATAAAGAGAATCGCCGCAAGCAAAATGCCCACCTCGATGGCCACCACAAGATCGAACACCACCGTCAGCACAAAGGTTGCGACAAGCACCAGGATATCGCTTTTGGGTGAGGACTTGCAGAGATTCACAAAGGTCCGCCAACCGCACATATTGTAGGCAACCATAAAAAGGATGGCCGCGATGCAGGGCATGGGGATCAGCGCCGCATAGGGCATCAGCACCACCAGGATCAATACAAGGGTGACGGCGTGTACCATACCGGCGATGGGTGTACGCCCGCCGTTCTTGATGTTGGCAGCCGTTCTTGCGATGGCTCCTGTCGCCGGGATTCCCCCGAACAATGCCGAGCCCACATTTCCGATTCCCTGGGCGATCAGCTCCATATTGGAGCGGTGCTTGGAGCCGATCATACCGTCGGCCACCACGCAGGACAGCAGGGATTCGATGGCCGCCAGAATCGCAATGGTAAAGGCATCCGGCAGTATCCCGCCGATATCCCCCAGCGTAAACTTGGGAAAATGAAAGCCTGGGAGCTTATTGCTGATCTCATACAGATCGCCGATGGTGTTGACCTGCAGGGGAAGCAGCTTCACCATCAGGATCCCTGCGATGACCGCGATCAGAGAGCCTGGGATCGTCTTATTGATATAGGGCCACACGATCAGGATTGCAAGACACACCAGCCCCACCACCAGCGCATGCCAGTTGATTGTGGTGATATTGGCCGCAACCGCACGCGCCTTTTCCATGGTCTCGATGGCAGTGGTGCCCGCAGGGTAGGTAAGCCCCAGAAAATCCTTGATCTGTCCGATGGCGATGGTAACCGCAATCCCGGCCGTAAAGCCCGTTGTGATCGTAAAGGGGATGTATTTGATCAGATTGCCAAATCGCAGAAAGCCCATAAGGATCAGTATAATTCCGGCCAAAATGGTGGCCAGGATCAGCCCGTCCATGCCCTTCTGGGCCACAATTCCTGCCACAATGGTGGCAAACGCCGCGGTAGGCCCCGCGATCTGCACCCGGCTTCCGCCGAAAAATGAAATCAGAAATCCGGCGATGATCGCCGTGTAGATTCCCTGCTCCGGTCCCACACCGGATGCTAAGGCCAGCGCAATGGACAGAGGCAGGGCAATGATAGCAACGATGATACCTGCCACAACATCCTTCACAAACTGCTCCTTTGTGTAAGTCTTCATGACAGAAAATAGCTTTGGTTTTAATTTTTCCATAACAGAATTCTCCCTTATCTTGCGTAAGTAGTAACAGTTCGGCCCGCGCCACTCGCAAAGGCGCTTTCACCCAAACCTTTACTACTATATACTTCTTTTGGCAAGATTTCAAGAGAATTCTTTTCAAAAATGCCTCGGGCACATGTACATCTGAATCCATCTCATTCTTTTTTGCAGCCTCGAAATCGATATCGTAAAGTGCAATCTCACCGCTGATATCATCCGTCCAGTACGGCGTATAGCTCCTGGGTGCAGACAGGCTCCTCCGCCTATGCCCTTGATCCCTACAAGCTGATTATTTTCCAGCGCAAGCTTAATGGTATTCTGGGTGGTAGTCTTAAAATCTTCGGTTGCCTTGTCGTTAAAGCCCGTCTCTGTCCAACGGATCGCTGCGTCAATCTGCTCTTTTGTGGAAATTCCGGACACGCCCCAGATTCTGCCTCCAAGAAGCGCAACATGACGCTTCGGTCCTGCCGCCTCGAACAACTCTGTGTTATATCCCAGGCCAAGTACATAGGCATACGTGGGGAAAGCATATATTTTTCCGTCCCGGCTCACAACACAAAAACATGAATTTTTTGTTGTAATGCAAAAAGCAACCATTTTGGGTTGCCATTTAAAAAAGAGATCCTGTACCGCCAGGACGTACTCCTCCCCCTTAGAAAGCTTCGTCAAGGTCAGGATATTCCTGGTCATGTTCACACCTCTGCTCCATATGCCCGCATCTCACATATCCCCGCATTCCCACTGCCGTTGGCCGCAAGCGCCGTGATCACCACAGTATCGCATATGACCTCCTGCTGAACGATGTTTATCCGCTGATGATTGTTCCGGATCTCCTGACGGCAGACCGTCTTTCCTTCCAGCAGCCAGGAAACATCATAATCCTTCAGGATCGTTCCGGGAATGGAATATTCCTGCCGCACATGATGCCAGTGGGAAAGAGAGATCATGATCTCCGCAGACAGATCGGAATCCAGGGTAATATAGAGGGTGTGCAGCTTCTTTGGGCACTCCCACGTCAGGCTTATGCTGTGGGGAAACCCATTGTCTGCCGGCGCCCACATATTGCTCTCATCTCCCACGGGACGGGCGATCCCATTGATCACATGTTCCGGTTCGTATCCGCTTAGGCTGCTATCGGCAGAGACCTTTGCGATCCTTGCCAGATCCTTTTCATCCTCATTCCGAAAGCCCGGTATATAACAGCCCTGCTTTAAGAGCTCCTGCTGCAGCAGGCGAATATTCTTCCTGTTCTCCGCCGCGGACAGATGATCCCGGCAGGCAAGAACGGCCGCCACACCTGCCGCCTGGGCCTCCACCGCACAGGTAGCCATGACCCTTGTGGAGGAAAACGCACGATGCGAAGCGCTGATAATCCTTCCGCCCAGGAAAAGATTTTGGATTCCTCTGGCATAGATACTGCGGTAGGGAATGGTATAGATCCCTTCGAATGCCACTGACTGGTCTCCATTGTAGGGTGTATTGTTGATATAAGCATAAAACCCTTCCGGACGGTGGGAGTCAAGATGCCAGCCGCCATACGCTATGGCGTCCTCAAAGATACGGTTCTCCAGGACGTCCTGCTCCTTTAAGACATAATCTCCCAAAATCCTCCTGCTCTCCCGCTTGGCCGGCAGGAAGGAAACCCAGTCAAGATACAGATTGGCCGCTTTCTGCTTCCGGTTGGAATAGTTTTTAATATAATCCCAGATCCCGAATATAATTTTCAACATCTCGTCCCTGGTAAGCTCCGCGTCATCGATGATATTCCACTCCGTTCCGCCTAATTCCAGCCACCAATAGCCGGAGGTGATCTCCACCCAGGAGATTCGGGAAGCCCATTCTGCCCTGGAATAGTCATAGGCCCAGGAGGGACGCTCGAAGGGCACTGGTCGGCCGGCATCCAGAGAACGGAACTGAATGGAATTGCCCATGGTAACCGTATCCGCCTGATCGACCGCATTGGGTTCATGAAAAGCATCCTTCCCCTCACGGCCAAACATATACTCCGCTCCGGCGAGATAGGATATGAGGCCGTCACCGGTACAGTCGATAAACTGCTCCGCCGACACCTCCAGTCTGGTCTCCGTTGTGGTCTGATAGGCCGACACGGACCGTATCCTCCGATCCTGCACTTCCACATTGTCCGCAACGGTGTTCAGATACAGGCTGAGATTCTCCTGATACTTTACCTTTTCCCAGAGCAACGCATCGAACATCCCATAGGAATGCTCCGGATTCCGGTATTTATTTTCCAGGAGAATCTCTTCAATAATGCCCGTTTCCCTAAGATTCGGGCGCTGTCCATGCCGTGTTGCGCCTACAATGTGCATCCGTATCTCACTGCTGGCATTTCCCCCCAGAACCGAACGATCCTGAAGAAGAACTGTCTTCGCCCCCATTCTGGCGGCAGCAAGGGCAGCACATATGCCGGACATCCCTCCGCCAATCACTGCAATATCATATTGTTCCTTCAAAACTTTCATGCGCGTAATCCTTTCCTTCCAGCATTTCTATTTCATGTTCTTCCACAGCCAGCGATCCAGCATGTCGGGGACGAACCACAGAATCCTTTATGCCGTGCAAATGCAGCGTTTCCGGCATACCTTCAGAAATGTTATATACCGGAGACGGCCCATGGGCAATCTCCACTCAGACTGATATCCCTCCAAACAGTTCCTAGAAGTCCCCGCCAATCCACGGGACTTCGCCATCTTCGGTATTTCCATCGTCAGGATTAGTCCCATCATCACCGGAACCACCGTTTTCGCCGTCCGACTTGCCGTTCCCGTCACCAGGCTTCACGGTATCACCATCATTCCTGTCATCAGACTTCACGGTATCACCGTCTTCCTCTTCTGAGTCCGTCTCCGGATCCTCTCCCGTCCAGGTATCCTCTTCATCTCCTGAAGTTCCCTTGGAATCATCGTCGTCCTTCGCTACCGGATTTTCATTTGTAATGCCGCCTGCCGGATCCTTCTGCTGGCCTGGGTCGGCTGCCTTTCGGCAGCCGCCGCAGACCAGCAGAAGGCAGACAATTAGAACAATTATGCTATACTTCTTCATGCGCTATCCCTCTCTCATGATACACTCACGCCTAAACACTCATGCTTATATGCTTACACACTCACGTTTAACCCCAGCCGTCGTTGTCTCCGCCTTCATTGCCGCCTGGTTCCGTTACCCAGCCGTTGCCGCCCTCCACAGACGTAGTCACAATATCCTCCGAATCCACATACAAAAGTTTTATTTCCGGCTTCTCATATATCGTCTTCATTTCGGTACCTCCCTAGTTGCGAACCGCTGAAATCGAGCCGTCTCCCAGCGTGTCCGCATTTTCATAAATCAGCTCAAAGATCTTGTTTACGCCTTCGGTGGTACTGGTGTCCACGTTCCAGGTGATAGTTCCGCCGGAAACATAGGCAATACTGCTAACATCAACCGATACGCTATCAAGATACTGAACCATGCTCTTTGCAACGCTGATAACAGAGCGGACTGCATATCCCTTTAATACACCGGCTCGTGCCGCGTAATCGTTCACCGCCAGATCCTCACGGGTATTCACGCTGTAATATACGCTGCCGTCCGAATATTTCACATAGGCGCGGGCCACGTACACACGGCCCAGACTTTCAATCTCTTTCACGCCCATGAGATAAGAATCTTCCAGTGTCTCACCGGCTCCCAGGAACCTGCATGCCTTGAACACATCTGTCCTTGCTCCATTGTTGGCGTTTCCCAGGGTCATATTGGCCAGAATCTCTTTCGCCCGGTCTGCACTGTACCGGCTGAAAATCAAGCCGTACTCCACGATGGAAGCGCCCGTCTTCAGCGCCTGGCTCGGCCTTGTCTCAAAGCCAAGGTTCTGCCTGTCGGCCGTGGAAGTCTCCTTGATGGTAGCGCTGTACAATTCCGGTGTAAGGAAATGGTTCCAGTCACTTTCTTCCGAATAAAAACCGGTCACCTCCGCCGTATCAAATACCCGATCAAAGGAAGAAACTGCCTGATAAAATACCTCCGCCATCTTCTCATATCCGGCATTGGTAAAATGCAGGTTATCATTGAGATAAACGTTCTCGGTTACCGGATCCTTAGACGAATCATAAGGCTCCATAAAGTTCCAGGTATAGGACTGCATATCCACACAGGGCAGGCCGTATTTCGCTGCAACCTTCATGTTGATCTTTGCAATCGCGTCACGGGGATAACCCAACTTTACCGCATTATAGCTCACTGGTGTATTGCTGACAACCACATAGGGCGAATTCTCACAGCGCAGATAGGACATCACCAGTTCCTCAAAGGCTCTCTCATACAGCGCCGCCTTCTCCGGATTTACCGTACCCTGATTGTTGCTGATCACGCTCAGGTCATTGGTTCCCAGCTGGATGATCACGATATCGTAGGTTCCGTTATGGGAAACGCCCCACCCCTTATCCTGCGCGAACACCAGCTCCGGGGTTTTTGAGTTGACATCCCAGTTCTGCACGCGCATTCCGGAATAACCGAAAATGTCCACCGCATAGCCCGCTCCCAGCTTTTTCTTCAGCTGGTTGGGATAATAGTAGTTGGAAGCATCCGGCGCACCCGGATCCGGGGTACAGCCATAGCCCACGGTAATACTGTCGCCCAGGCAGGCGATCCTGATATCCTCCGTATTGGCCGCATCATCCGCAAAGGCCGCCACCAGCTGAGCATATTCCGCCTTCAGCAGCTCCTTTACGTCTTTTTCCAGACGCTGGTACACATTCCAGGCTTCCTTGGTGTCTGTGGCGATCTTCCCGCCCCAGATATTCCGATAACTTTCCGCCGCCGTGGCCGGGGAAGTGTTATCCCAGGCGTTATAAGCGCTGACCCAGGGCTGCATTTCCTCATACAATGCTCCGTTTGTCAGTTCCAGCGCTTCGTAAGCTGCCAGCATCTCCCCTGCTTCCGCCAGGTCATAGGGAACCATCATCTCGGGATTCATAGCCAAAACCTTAGCAAACTGCACCTTAAACTCGGACTGAGCCGACTGCCGCTCGACGGTGATCCATGAAAACTCTGTCTCTGTAACGCCAGTATCCACCCGCAGATAGAATTCCGCCGTTCCAAAGCCCGGCCCCCTTTCATCCGTCACCGTGGTAGTAAAGATCTTGGTTTCATCCTGCACGTCTGTAAAGGTAAACCGCACCTGCTTCTCATTCAGATATTCGATTTTCACAAGGGCTCCGTCTCCAACCCCAACTGCCCCCCCCGCGTCTCTTTTCGGTCCGCCGTAGGCATCCACTCCGCCTGTTGTGATAAGTGTGTTTGTGTTAACTGTTGTACCGACTCCATCTACCAGTTCCTCAAATCCCGGGTAGAGAAGCCCACTCTGGGTTTCCCGCACTGCCAGCGCCTTATAGTTCTGTGGATCCTTGTAATCATAGATGAAATGCATCATCTTCTCATTGGTTGATGTGATCAAATTGGAAAAAAGCTTCATCTCCACCACGGCCGGCTCCGAGGGATTCCAGCCGGGAATCTCATAGGTAAAGGGCTCGCTATATTTCGTCACACGGCCGTCGGCGTTCAGACCTGCGCTAAAGTACCCGAACTGATTGGCCGCGCTGGCCACCTTCCTCTCCTCTGTCTCTTCGGGCGCCGTCTCCTTCACTGCCCATTCCATGGTGATATAGCCAAAGGTCGGGGTTCCCGCCACATCGTTTCGGAACCACAGATAAAATGGATTGTCTCCAAAGGTAAGACCGCTTCCTCCATTGGCGGTTACCGTTGTAGTAAACGTATTGCTGGGATTCGACTTGTTCGTAAAAGTAAATTTCACCTGGGTGCTGCTCAGATACTCAATCCGTACAATCGTGCCTGTGGTAAAGCCGATGGGTAGTGTACCTCCTCCCACCGAATTCTCCGCAATGTCGATATTTACGCCGTTTGTAGCTGTGATATCGGTGGGCTTCTGTACCACTCCGTTTACATAATCTGCAAATGCCATATAAAGGAAGCCAGTGCCGGACTCCCGCACATGCAGCACCTTATAATTGTTTGCATCGGTATAATCATAGATCAGCCCCATCTTAGGTCCGCCCTGCATGGTGGCGGTGAGCTCAAACTCCACCGCGGTCAGCTCCCGTTCGGCTGGCCATGTAAACCCGGAGCTTAAGGAAAACAGCATATTCTTGCTGCTGGCCTTCAGCCCTCCGTCGGCGTCGAGATCATCAGCAAAATACCGGAATCCATTCGCCGCATTGGCCGTAA
>CABQGZ010000143.1 GCA_902463835.1 uncultured Lachnospiraceae bacterium | reverse complement strand
CCATTAAATCACGAAAGTACCCCCTTGTAGTTCCCCACTTTTTGAAAAATTATCTTTTTTGAGCCAATAAATAAAAAAAGTACCTTCTTGAGTCATAAAACTTCGTTCTGGAAATTGGCACATCCATGTATTCATACGGCACACCAGACGTCACATTCTTCAGGATCCACGGGTGTATTTCTGCATCTGCTTCCATCGCCGTCTGCTCGATCAGCTCCGTGTCACGCTTAAGCTGTGCGATCCGCAACGCCTTTTTCTCCGTTGGGTTGCTGCTCGACGTTCCTCTCGGCATCCCGTCCTGACTGAAACCGTCTATGCCATAGTTCCTGTCAATCTCCTGCTTTTTCTGCCAGTATTGCAAACAGAAGTATTTCAGCTCATTGTATTTGTCTCTTGAGATATTATGATCGCTCAGCTTCATATCTCGCTTTCTGATCTCCACCGACATCGCCTCCCCTCGTATGTATCACAGTTTCCACTTTCTTCCGGTGTGCTTGTCAGTGATCTCCGTCACTTTGATCCCCTGCACACTCACAACCGTATTCAACGCATCAAATATCTTTCTGATATGTTTCGGCATCTTATCCGCTTTCCGAACGGCCCTGTCTGCTGTCGGATCACGGTATCCTTCATGGTTCATCCACATCACTCCAATCTTGCATTTGCCCGCACCATGGGCAATACGGCAGATACTTTTGCACCTCATCGCCGCAGTTTCGGCACTCATAGGCTGTTCCACCAAACACGCTCAGTACAGCCTGCGGTTTCTTCGGTGTTCTGCTTTCATCGCTCATCTTCTCGCTCCTTTCATAAATGCCTCAGTCATGGCCTGTTCCCAGTCTCGTCTGTATCGTCTACAGCAGTATGCGTTCACTGTAACATCTCTGAACTCTTCACTCTTCGGGCAATAACACATTCCCTCATCGTGGTATCTGCATGTGCTGCAGTTCTTGTTATTCTTCATTTTTTATTTCCCCTTCTGTAATGATTTCAAAAATTCTGCCAGTTCCATTTCACTGTTGGGATATTTGCTGTAAGCTTCTCTTACATTCCACTTAGGAACTCCATTTTTCTTTTCAGCCTCCGGACCTCCTACCAGATGGAAATAACAACTTTCTCTTTCCGGAATGTGTTCATTGCCCGGAATGATATATGTTTCCGCGATCAATCTTGCCCCGTTGTCAAAATCGTACTTGTAATATTTACATCCAATATTCTCGTCTTCGTACCACAATCCCCATTCTTTGTATTTTCTGAGCCATGCTCTCCGCTGTTCATTATTTTTCAGTACTGGAAGCCCTGGCTGTTTCTCACCTTCGTGATACTGCAACGTTTTATGGTATATTGCCATGTTCTTTTCCTCCCTGTATAGCTTTGTTCAAATCTCTCAGACATTTCTCACATGTTCCATTCACCATCATCGAACACGATCGGTATCCATCTTGGAACGTGGAAATCATTGCTCGGTAACATTGTTCTATTTTCTGCCCTTCATACTGTTCGAAATATGGGCATTCTTCTGTCGGATATAAGTTGCCGCCCCTGCACCAGTGTTCCTGCTCTCCTGGCTTATGACTGTCTGACCACAGATGCCTTTCCGGATAATGATCCGTGTATGGATCTGTCTGTGCTCTGTAATCGTCATAACACTCTCCGTAGAAACATCGCCCTGACCAATAGTAGAGGCAGTAATAACACAGGCAATCACTGCACGATATCATCACTTTTCTTCCTCCAAATTCGATCTATTTCTTCCAGGACTGCCAGGATTGTCTTTTCTGCAAAACGAAGGTGCTCGTACCGTTTTGCTATCTTCCTGGCATCTTCTACAAGCCGTTCCCAGTATTCCTGTGCTGATACCGGCTCCTGGTATTTCAGCAGCAATCTCCAACAGTCAACCGTGATCTGGTAATGCTGCTGTTTTTCTGCTGCTGTCATGGCAGCTCCTCAATCCGGATATAAATCCCAGGGATACGTGCCCAGAACTTCTCGGCTATCTCTGATGCTACCAGTGCATCATCTTTCCAGAATCCAACAGTTGTCATACAGTCTTTCAGCAGTTTCTGTAGATTGTCGGTATCCGGCTTTGTGATCCGGTATTCTCCGTCCTTATGTTTTTCGCCCTGTGCAAAGCACCACTTTGTCACCAGTCTCACACCCTTCTGATATGGTTCCATGTCAGCCGGTTTATATTTGCACAGATGTCCGACAATCTTCTGTCTGGCTCTTTTTAATTCCGGTGGATCATAGAACACTGGTTTGCCATTGACCACAGAAACTTTATGCTCCTGATGTGTTACCGTCGGTGGTTCCATTGGCATAAAAAATTGAATCATTATCACTTCACCTCTTTAAAGTATTAAATTTCATTTTTTCTTTGTCCGTGCCCTTGTCATCGGGGAGGGGGAAGGGAGACGGGGCCGGGCAACCCTAAGGCCCGTCCCTCTCCTACCCCCGTGACACCGTGAGGGGGAACCCGAATATATATACGTAGTATATATGTGTCTTCCCCGCAACAGGGGGAAGCCTGAAAAAGCAGTCTTTCCCGCAACATCCACCCTCGGAGGGGAAGTCTTATTTTCAGTCTTTCCCTCACTTTTCCTCTTTGCGGGGAAGCCTGAACTTTTAGTCTTTCCCTCTGCTCTTTTTTCTTACGATTCCGTCTTCAATGACATAATCACCATGCTCATTTATACGATCCCTCGCCGTCCTTACGGATACGCCAAGATAATCTGCGACATCACTTACTGTCGGTTCGTCTCCGAAATTGCTTCCCTCCAATGCCGTTTCCAGGGCTTTTTTCCGGTCTGCTTTTCTCGTTGCTGCGTTCTTTTTATTGCTCTTGGTTCCCTTTTTCCATGGAGGATCCTGTGCCTCAAGCTGGAGGTCTTTCAGGCTTCCAATCTCATCCAAGCGGTGCACCGGATAATCAAACCAGAGGTTGACCGGTTCAAACTTCGGGAACTCCCGAAGCGTCCCCTCAATCCTCCAGGCTGTCTTGCTCCTTACTTTTGCCTTTTCTTTCTCTACCATGCTGCTCAGTGCGATCATCTGCCATTTGTCCAGGTTGTTTTCGCAGTAATTCCACATTGCATTGCAGCTCAGAAGATCATCCTGTGACAAATCATCCTGCCATGCAAAACGGCTGTCCAGGTACATCTTGCAGGCGTTACAAATCGCCTTGTTTTCTTCCTGCTGCATCAATGCTTCGGTTGGCTCCAGTTCGATCAGGTCCAGCAATGCATCCGGATCCCTGGCAAATACACCCGAACCGGAAGCACGGTCCATGGACTTCTTACCGCCCTGGCTTCCTTTGCTGTGGTGGTGGCAATAGATCACTGCACAGCCAAGCTCTGTACACACCTTGTCAAACTGGTTACAGAAGTTCGCCATCTGATCCGCACTGTTCTCATCTCCTGTGATGACCTTATAGATCGGGTCGATGATGATGGCAACATAGTCCTTTTTTGCAGCCCTCCGGATCAGTTTTGGTGCCAGCTTATCCATAGGGATCGACTTACCTCTCAGGTTCCAGATATCGATGTTATGCAGGTATTGTGGCTGTTCTATACCCATAGCTGTATACACATCTTTGAAACGGTGCAGACAGCTTGCCCGGTCAAGTTCCAGGTTGACATACAGCACTTTTCCCTGTGCACAGTCCCATTTCAGCCACTTCTTCCCCTCTGCGATCGCCACGCACAACTCAATCTGTAAGAAAGATTTCCCTGCTTTTGATGGGCCCGCGATCAGCATCTTATGTCCTTTTCTCAGGATGCCGTCAATCAAGCATGGTGAAAGATCCGGTAGGTTATCCCATACATCGCCCAGGCCTTCTGGCTCTGGAAGGTCATCATTGATCCCTTCGATCCACTCATACCATTCATTCCAGGATGCTTTCCCGATGTTGGTGTCAACCAGGAACTGTTTCTTTCCATTTCGCATCACTCCGGGCATCCTGGAAAGCCTGGAAGGGTTCCGGTTCTGTGTGTCCACGACAATCCCGTTTTTCTGGCACACTTCATAGAGATAGTCAACCCTTTTCCGGTATTCGTTGTAGTCTGTAGCATCTACTTTAACGATTGCATGGAGACTTTTGCCCCCTGAGAATACCAGACATGCGATTGGAAGCTCCAGTTCCCTTAAGATGGCATTCTGTTTTTCAATTTCCATATAGTCTGATTCTACTAATGCATAGCGGTATTCTGTGACATTTGCGTTCTTGCATCCATTTCCATCTAATGGGTTAAAGCGGATCCACGCACCTGCTTTCGGGTTATAGTCACCAACTACGGCACCAATGTCTCCGTCACAGCTGTTGAGCTGTTCAATCAGCTGCCCTGCTGTACGGTCCCACGAACCTTTCTGTGGAAGCCAGCTCGTGCCCTTTTTATCTGTTTTTTCCCAGCTTCCGGTCACATAGCCGACATTATCCCCTGCTTCAAATAATGTTTCGAGGTAGCGGACAAGCTCTGCAGCCGGGTTCCATTCCTGCGGCTCCTGCAGTTCCATTCCTTCCAGCCACTCCTTGTTCACGATCACATGGTCATCGTTCTGGATCGTGTCATCCCATTCCAGTTCATGGCCGCGTTCCGGGATCCATCCATGTTCCAATGCCATTTTGACGATTGTCCCACCTGTCACAGGAGAAGAAGAGCCTGAGAAGCTTTTCCATTTCTTTTCACATTCCCCTGCATGATAGCGTCCAGAATCCCTGCGGCTCCATGCGTCCCAGCAGTCCATGGAATAACCTTCCTGTTTCAACGCCATCCCGACATTGATCCATTCCTGGTAGTTCAGGTCACCGGGATTTATGTATTCTATGATCTCCGTCAGACTCGTTCTCTGTTCCATTTCTATACTCCTTTATACGTTCCCGGATCTATGTCCATTGGGGTTCGCCAGCCATTTGCCGCTATGCGGTCGATCAGGTCTTTCGCCTTTTCAAACTGCCAGGTTCCGACATGCTGGAATCCTTTTCCCTCCAGGAAACGGATCTGTTTCGGGGTTGTAAGGCCTTCCCGTTTTCTCTTGTCCAGGCGGTCTAATATCTTAGCTGCTTTCCCGGCATTGTCGATCTGATCCGGCATGATCCCCAGCTTTTCAAGTGCATTTTTCTGTTTGTCAGAAGGCGGTCCCATTTCCCAGCCAAAACTTGGCACATATCCAGACAGGTCTTCTGCCTGGATGCTCATCTCAAACTGCAATGGATCCACAAGCTTCTTTTTGCGTCTCTTCATTTCTGCAAGTTGTTTTGCCAGTGCCTCTTCTCTCTGTGCAACGACATCCTCAGATGCTGTTTTTTCTGCCTCCTCGATGTCAACCGGCATGCCTGCTTCCTTTTCCAGATTTTCGGTCATCTTCTGTGCTACTTCTTCGTTCTCACAGATCAGACTTGCGGGGTGGCACAGCTCATGCCTTTCGGTGTGCCACAAAAAATCCAGTAAAAGCAGGTGGTCTTTCCCAGGTGATAACCTGGTGCCACGCCCCACCATCTGACAGTACAGGCTGCGTACTTTTGTAGGTCTTAAGACAACCACACAGTCCACGGATGGGCAGTCCCATCCTTCTGTCAGCAGCATGGAATTGCATAATACGTTATATTTCCCTTCTTCAAAATCCTTTAATATCTCTGCCCGGTCCTGGCTGTCTCCATTTACTTCTGCGGCACAGAATCCGTATTCATTCAACAGATCCCGGAATTTCTGGCTGGTCTTTACCAGTGGCAAAAATACCACCGTCTTTTTATCTTTGCAGTACTTCTGCATCTCTTCCGCGATCCCTTGCAGATACGGATCCAGGGCAGTACTGATGTCACTGGCTTTAAAGTCACCCGCCTGTACCGTTACGCCGCTCATGTCAATCTTTAATGGGATCGTCAGGGCTTTGATCGGCGTCAGGTAACCCTCTTTGATCGCTTTTGGAAGCGTGTATTCATATGCCAGCGTTTCAAAATAGGAACCAAGGTTCCGCATATCACCCCTGTCAGGTGTGGCTGTCACGCCCAGTACATGGGCATCTGGGAAATGCTGCAGCACACGCTGGTAACTGTCAGAAATACAGTGATGTGCCTCATCTATGATGATCGTATTAAAATAATCTTCTGCGAACTGGCCGAGCCGCTTTTCACGCATCATCGTCTGCACGGAACCGACCACGATACGGAACCAGCTGTCCTTGCAGGTTTCTTCTGCTTTTTCCAGTGCACAGCCAAGCCCGGTCGATTTCCGTATCTTATCGGATGCCTGTTTAAGCAGTTCGCCCCTGTGTGCCAGGATCAGCACCCGGTCACCTCTGCGGACGCAGTCCTCCGTCACCTTGGCGAATACGATCGTCTTTCCGCATCCGGTTGGCAGGACCAGCAGGGTTTTCTTCACCCCGCTGTCCCACTGTTCAAATATGGCTTCTCTTGCCTCCTGCTGATATGGTCGTAAATCCATTATTTAAAATCTCCCTGGCTGGAATCCCTGTGCCTCTTTTGCATACAGCTTGTCAATAAAGTTGAACATCTTACTTGCATCTTTTGTTCCAGGTCTTAAGCCGACTTTCGCCGTTCCAGTCTTTCCTGGAAGCTGGTTCCAGCACATCTTGAGCGGTTCCCCTTTCTTTTTCAGACCGGTTGCACAGAACAGTTCAGAAAGTTTCCATTCCAGTTTGCTGTGCAGGATATAATTCTCACGGATAGTCACTTCTCTGCCCTTATGGTTGATGCGGAAGTATACGACCGCCATGTTGCACGGCGGCAGCTTTGCACTTCCTGATGATCTGCTGCGTTCAAACTTGTCAATGACAAAATCGTAATCCCCTTCCGGGATCGGTTCAAACTCCTGTCCGTCATTCTGGATGACATCATCCCATCCAAACTCTCTTCCTAATTCTTCACTCATTGCTGTTGTCCTCCTTAATCTTAATTAAATGGTATTTCTTCACTGTTCAACATTGCATCGATTGCGGCTTTTACCTGCTGCCAGCATGGCACCAGAAGCCCATCCACGATTCCAGGGTTTACGGTATCGTATTCCCACAGTTCTGTCCCGTAAGGGACATAACCCTTCGATTCGCATACGCTCTTGACGTTCCACTCATCCACCTGGTCTTTCATCATCAGGTCTCTGAGTGCTTTCGGAATTCTTGAGTCCGGCTCTGTATAACCTTTTTCCTCAGTCTTCTGCGGCGTGGATTCCGTTGTAAGCGGCATTGTCATCTGTCCCGTTGGTTCTTCCTGCTTGACCGGTTCCGGAGCCTTCGCCGCCGGTTCTTCCTGCTTCTTTTCTTCTGCCACAGTTTTGACAGGTACCGGGGATGATCCTGTTTTTCCTTCTTCAATCACCTGTGCAATGGATGCATAGGAAAATGGTACTTCCTCCGGAAGTCCGTAACGGTTCTTGGCATCCCAGCATGCATGGTGCGAGGTATACATAACCCGCTCACCGCCCTGGGCTTTTCGCTTCTTCCCCTTGTCATCGACTGCCACGGAAAAAGTTTTGTAATTTGCAAACAGCAGCATGTCTGCCCATTCCTTAATCAGCGGGGAAGTCTGGGAACTCGTTTTCTTCCCCAGTTTCAGTTCCCATCTGTCATAGGCTCCCAGCTCATCCGGCTGCTCGAATTTTCGGATCTGTGCATGTGCCGTAAGTACCACGTTGATATTTGCCTCCACAACTTCCGAAAGCTTGTTCAGGAAACGGCCAAGCTCTTCCTTTACATACACATAACCATTTCCATAACCAAAATCTTCGATGCCGTTCTTTCGGTGCTTGTCGCAGA
>CABQGZ010000142.1 GCA_902463835.1 uncultured Lachnospiraceae bacterium | reverse complement strand
CTCTGTTCCCGGCAGCGAGAGTTCCGGCCTGTTGCTGGTATTTACCCCATAAAATGCCGACATAAAGTTGTAGTTGAGGTGATAGTCAGAACGCCACCATGTGTTGTCGGTTGTATGCCAAAGGGCATAGATTCCAGGAGCAATCTCTCCTTCTTTCACAGCGCTGCCCAACAGATACTGCGCACCATAATAATATTTCTGCACTTCATTCAGGTTTGCATCAGAAGTTCCAAAATCTACATAAGATGCGCTCCAGAAATCTTTCCACCAGTTCTGACGCGCAGCGTTTATAGCCGTGATATCTTTCTCATCCGAAATCTTTGACAGAATACTGCCTGCCTCCGTTTCCGGCTCTGCATCCGCTTCCCACAACGTTACTCCATCGTTCTTATAGGTTCTTCCGCCGCCTCCGATTGCCGTCACAACATACACAGTGGAACCTGCCGCAATCGTGAAATCCAGTCTTCCTTTTCCGCCTGCATTGTCAGAAGAGGCCTTCACATCATCCGCGCCGATGATCTTTGTGGCCAACGCTGCCTTTGAGACATGCGCGTTTGTATCATCTGGCTTTGTATTTTGCGTAGAACGTGTAACGGTCACGCTGGCGTCATCGTTCATCGCAGTAATCGGTCTGATGGAACTATTATTTGTATTCGCCCATGTTTCCACGGAAAAAACTGCTGCTTCAGACCCCTTCGACTTCAACTCTGTTACCATAATGTTCTCATCTGCCGCGAGCCACGTTTTCATCTCCAATGGCATATCGGCAATTTCCTGTCTCGTCTGAATCTCCGCGTTTAAGATATCCTGTTTTTCATAGAATTCGGCCGGCGCTTTTTCATACAGCTCCAGTTCATGTAATCTCAACGCTTTATTGGAAGGAGCTGGACTCGTCACGTATACACGGATATATCTTGCCTGAACCGGTTCATCAAACACCTTTTTCGTAACGGTACTCGTATTGCCCTCTACCTTGTCCATATCCTTCCAAAGAGCATTGTCCAGCGTTTCAATTCTGTCCCAGTCTTCATTGTCCGACTCCAGATACTGAAGCTGATAGGCTACTGTATTATGCTGTGTTTCTCCTACAATACCCGAATGTGTCAGTTTATAATAACTGATATTCTTCATTGCACCCAGATCGATGATTGCCCAATGAATCGATTCGTTATCATGAAGGGAACACCATTTTGTTGAGAGATTGCCGTCAATCATCCATTCCCCTTTATGGGTAACACCCTGATCGGTAAATGCGGAACAATATTTGATTGGTTTATTCAACGCAAGATTTTTAGCTTCCTCCACAGCCGCATCCTCTGTCTTCGGTTCCGCATAAAGCTCCAGCTGTCCCACTCTTGCACGGGTATAGGCATCGTTGTTCTGCTGAGGCGCCGTCAGATGCAGCCGTATGTACTTGGTTGTAACCGGCGTCTCCAGATTCCGATCTGTCACATTTGCTTTATTTCCCGTCACCACATCCACATCTGTCCAATTTATGCCATCCTCACTTATCTGCAGCGAGAAATCTTTCGGATTATTTCCATCCTGCCCGCTTCGCACATAACCGTCCCATTTTGCATTCCACCTGGCAACTGTAATTGGATTCTCGAATTCAAGCGCCAGCCAAAAATCTCCCTGTGTCTGATTGTTCCATGCCGGACAGCTTGACACCCATCCGTAACCGTTGGGATCTTGCTTTACAACACCGCTCACCGCGTCCTCCGGTCGAAACGCATCACTGATATCTCTGCTGCTCACAGTTATTTCTTTATAGTTTTTTGCCAGGTTCTCTTCCCCTTCAGCTTCCGATTTCTCGATCTGCTCTGAAATCGTCACTCCTCCTATCGGAAGCGGGTTTCCGCCGTAGGTCCAAAAATCTCCTTTTGAAACATAAAATGTTTTTGTTGTTTCATTTCCGGCAGAAGTCACTCCCACATCACCATTTCCAAGTAATGCCGTGCTGGGGATATGATCCGAAAGTGCTCCGCTATAAGAAGTATCCTTCCACTCTCCGTAATACCGGGATACGATGCTTGAGATCTTCTCCCATTCCGCGTCCGTTGTTTCGGCCGCCTGCACATTCCCTGGAACTTGGCCGGTAAATAACATACCCACAGACATACTGAATACCAGAGTCCCTGCAAGCGCACGCTTCCACAATTTGTTTCTTCTCATGTTTCTCTCCTCCATCTCCTTATTGCGTCTCAAAAACTTGTTGGATATTTTAGAAAGAAGCTGAAGCACCATTTTAGTACCACAGCTTCTTCTCTATGCCATCTGCTCAATACAGATTATCTATTCTTTTTTCTCCATACATTTGTTCCTGCGAATACACACAACCCTAAGCTAGCCATCATGGCGAACAGCAGGAAGCAGATACCGTCCATATCTCCCGTCTTAGGGGAATTGCTCTCCTGGGAATTGTTGGAATTATTCGCATCCGTCTTACCATCATCGGTTCCGTTGTTCTCGTCACCCGAGGAACTCGTTTTTGGCTCTAACTGATCCTTTGCCTCTGCCAGCGCCGCAACCATATCGTTGACGATCTTCTGATCGTCTTCTGATAATGTTTCATCCTGCATCACTGCCTCCGCTCTTGCCAGTACCGCCTTAAATACAGCTACGCTTTCCTCCGTGTACTTGTTCAGATCC
Organism: uncultured Lachnospiraceae bacterium; assembly: GCA_902463835.1. Taxonomy (GTDB): domain Bacteria; phylum Bacillota; class Clostridia; order Lachnospirales; family Lachnospiraceae; genus 14-2. The sequence continues at coordinate 5,118 of CABQGZ010000142.1, read as the reverse complement.
AGATCTTTCACGCTGTTCAGGAGATATTCCAGCGTACTTTTATCAGCTTTCAGACGAAGATTGCCCATAACTTCAACCAATGCGCCCCAGGCTTCATCTACCTCCGGCTGGAATACATTTCCGTCATCCAGCACGGCCTGTCCTGCTGTTTTCGCCGCAAGGAATTCCGCCTGTCCTGCTTCCACGTATTTTGTCAGATCGATTCCAGCTGCCAGTTCCAATGCCATCTGAAGATCACGCTTATCCGCCGCTTTCATGTCCAGAGCATTTATTGCAAGCATAAGCTTCACCGTTGCATTCATGATCTCCTCATACGTTGCATCGTCGTTCGCCATCACTGTGTCGCCCTCTGCGATGGCCTCTGTAAATAAGTTCTTTACAAACTCAATCAGATCCTCTGTATCACCGTTGGCCACATGGCCTTTTGCCTTATCCAGGAAATATTTTAACGTATTCTTGCTTGGCTTTTCTGGTTCTTCTTTTCCCTCATAAGCCGATAAAATATTCGACGCCATAATCTTATGACCGGCAGTATTCGGATGAACCAAATCCGCACAAAGTACATCTTCTAATACATTTGGATCAAAACTACTCTGATCTACCAATATCACATTGTCATCAAACATATCCGATATCATATTCTTTAATGCTGCATTTGTTGCATCAGCTACGGCCTTGCTTCCATTCGTCCAGCCTGGGAACTGACTATATTGATCTTCACGCATGTATGTGATGGAATTCACTAATATCTTAGGCGTCACTTTATTCTGCGTCCCAATATAATCAATGTATATAAATCCATTTCCGCTGTCGCTCTTAGATACCACCACATCATGGCTTCCTTCGCCAAGCCCGTCCAGTACGATTGCAGAAGGAGAATATCCTGAATCGCCTCCCTGCATCCGTTCTTCAAACTTCACCTGGCCGTCAACTTCAACCTTTAATGTTCCACCATTTGCTGCAAGAATAAATGTTCCAATGGTAAGTGTATCTCCCCCTATCGTAAAGCTTGCAGCGGCATTCGGCGTCCCTGTATATTTCAGATTCTGTCCCTGTGCATCAGCGCCCAGCCGGTTATTAATCCAGTCACCACTCCAGGTAATAGATGAATCATTCTCATCTCTGATACTTCCAAGACTCATATACGCTATCATAGCTTTCACGCGATGAGCCGTCTCTTCTGCAAAATTAGGCTTATTTCCATTCTTACGAACATCATTGTAACCCAGATTAATCAAATGTACATCATATGGCGAAGGTGTGTTCAGATAACGTTCTCCTTGATTGATCATCTGCTGCCATGCATTATTGATCATCCATCCGCCTACCGCTTTGTTCGTTAGCACATCATCCAGGGCCTCTGCAACCATTACAGGGAATGACTTTTCTTCGCCATATCCACCTGCTGCAAAACTGTCTCCATCCACCCTCAACTGCAACTTACGAACCGGTTCCTCATCTCCCTTTTCAACAGTATATGTCTCTCCTTCTGTTGTTGCGAATGTAACCGTCTTCTCATCCGGCCAGTTTGGAATCGTTCCTGCTGTCGTCTTCACAATATTTCCATTGGAATCCTTAACAATGGCTCCTTCCGCCCATGGGACTACCAGAGTCATATCAGCGCCTGCCTCACTTGTGACAGTCACATTTTTTGCTTCCTGGGCTGTTCCGTCATATTCTGCAGAAATTGTAAATGCTCCTCTTGCACGCAGATTCGCGAACTTTGCATCCTTATCTGCATACCAGTTTGGGAAAATCTTTGTTATTCCATCCTCGCTTATCAGCATCATGCTGTTAATCGCTTCTGTCGCCCCGGATTTCTCGATACCGTGCGTATTATCATTGATTCTCAGGTTCGCCGCCATCTGACTGTCAATCACATTGCAAAGCTTTGTAACTACCGTAGCAATATCATACCTTGATTTTACAGCTTCCTGGAACAATCTCGGGAAGTTATTGATCTGTCCCCATGCACCTCTGTCTGAGAATACAGAAATGGTATCGCGTACAATCTGAAGATCCTCTGGTGATGAGAAATAATTGTATACATTTCCCGGAACCACTGCATCCAGAGGAATGGCATTTCCATCTCCCGGTATCGGGCTTGGAAGGTCTACCCATGCACTTCCGTTCCACTGCTTTTCACCTAACGCAAGAACGATTTTTCCATTTACTACAGTTGTGGGCTGTGCTCCCAGATGTTCATAAATATTAATCCAGTTTGCTCTCTTGGTTTCATCCAGTCCCAGATCCTCACTGAACTGAATCAAGTGCTTGATCGTATTTTTCAATGCTGCAAGCTCTACTGCCGGGTTAATTGCCCAGGATCCTTCGTTAAAGCCCGCGTAAAGGACATATTTGTATCCATCCTCATTTTCGTCTGTGTCTTCTTTTTCCAGCCATGCTTCATAGAATGCCACAGCCTGTTTCATATAGTTGTATACTTCGTAGCTGTTTGCCATTAAGAATTCTGTATCCATGGTATAGTCATAATACTGCGTCATCACGTAAGAATTATATGCGGCGTCTAACGCTTCATTTAAGTATACATTATCGGTTGTCATGCCCCAGGGTCCAATACCTACCGGGAACAGGATTGCGCCTTCGATACCATTTACCGGATCAATGTCGCCTTTTGCAACCTTCATTTCTACAAAATCTCTTCGGATTCTCTTAAGCTCCTCTGTAGAAGTTGCACGTCTCTGTCCTTCCGGCACGTAATCCAGAAGTGCCTGTACAGCAGAAAGAGCCAATTCCGGTCTGTTGCTTGAGTTTGTTCCATAGAAGGTAGAAATAAAGTTGTAGTTCAAATGATAGTCAGAACTCCAGCTTGCACCATCTGTTGTGTGCCATACGCCGTAAAGTCCCGGTGCCAGCTCGCCTTCCTTCGATGCGCTTCCCAATAAATACTGAGCGCCATAGTAATATTTCTGAATCTTGTTAAGCTGTGCATCTTCTGTACCGAAATCGATATAAGAATCGCTCCAGAAGTCCTTCCACCAAGCCTGACGGTCACTGTTTAATTGTGCTACTGCATTTTCATCGGTTACTTCCGCTAAGAGACTCTGTGCTTCTATAACAGGTATCACCGCATCATCCCATAAGGTTTTGCCGTCGCTCTTATAAGTTCTTCCGCCACCGCCAACAGCAGTCACGATGTATACCGTCTCTCCTGCTTTCAGCAAGAATTTTAAGTTTCCTTTTCCGGCTGCATTGTCAGAAAATGCTTTCACATCATCCGCGCCAATAATCTTTGTAGACAAAGCTGCTTCAGAAACATGCGCATTTTCATTTCCCGGCGCTGTGTTTTTTGTGCGTCTTGTAATTGTTACACTTGCATCATCATTGACTGCTGTAATTGGCTTGTTTGTCTTATCATTGGCAGACGCCCATGTATCTACCTGGAACAAAGCATCCTTAGAACCGTTTGATCTCAATTCTGTTACCATGATATTCTTATCCATGGATAACCAGGTCTTCATCTCTGTAGCTGTCTCCGCCAATTCCTGTCTTGTCTGAATCTCAGCATTTAAAATATCCTGTTTCTCATAGAATTCCGTATTGGGATCTTTCGGATCTGCATACAGCTCCCACTCGTAAATACGAACTGCATTGTTATTATCCTGTGTAGCTTTTGTAACATGAAGTCTTACATAACGTGCCTTGATTGCAGTTTCCAGGTTACGGTCTGTGATTGCCGCTGTATTTCCTTCCACCACATCTGCATCTACCCAGTCATCATTATTGGCCGGATCCGGATTTTCTTTCGTTGCATACTGCAGCTTAAAGTCTCTTGTATTGTAGTTTGCACCTTCTCCGCCTGCCTGTGCATGCTTCACTACCCAGCGGGAAATGTCTTTTGCTTCTCCTAAGTCAAGCACTGCCCAATAGATGGATGTTTTATCTGCATTTTCATTGGCAGTAGCGCACCATTTTTTTGATGCGTCTCCATCTACCAGCATTTCTCCCGGAGAATGATATGGCGTTCCGGGATTATGAATGTATCCGCTTACCTGAATTGGCTTATTTAACGCAAGATTCTTCGACTCCACCACTACCGGCTCATCTTCTGCTGTTTTTGCATGAGCATAAAGTTCAAATTCTGCAACTCTCGCCCTGGGATTGCTCTGGGAATCCCAGGTATTTCCCTGGTTTCCTTTCGTGATATACAATCTTACATAGGAGGCCTCCACCGCCTGTTCCAGATTGGTATCAAATGCCGCTTCCTTGTTGCCAACCACTTCATCCACAGTGCGCCATTCAACACCATCGTCACTTACCTGCAGCTGAAAATCGCTTGTCGTATTTTCAGCCTGTGCAGCACCTCTCACGAAAGCGTCACTCTTCACCACATATCTTCCAATGGTAATCGGCTCTGTGAATTTTAACTGCAGCCAGAAATCCTTCTCTCCATTTTGCTTATTCGCCCCATTATCCTGGGGACGCGAAGACACCCACATATTTCCATTTGGATTATCCTCGATCACGCCGTTTACTGCAAGTTCCGGAGTAAATGCGTCGTGATAGCTACTAGCTGTAACCTCTTCGCATATCACTGCCAGATTTGCATTTTTCGGATTTGCGTAAAGTTCAAACTGTCCGATTCTGGCACGGGGATTTGTCCGTGCGTTATCATCCAGCCCCTGTGTGGCCTCAGTGATATACAGACGGACATATTTTGCTGTTACAGCAGAATCCAGATCCCTGTCAAATATACTTTCTGCATTATCTGTTACCGTATCAACCGCTGTCCAGTCAGTTCCATTCTCACTCACCTGCAGTTCGAAGGCCTTGGAATTGTTTCCTCTTCCTTCTTCAGTATCACGAACTGCTCCATCACCCTTCACTACGTATCTTCCGATGGTGATGGCTTCCTCGAATTCCAGCTGCAGCCAGAAATCCTGTACACCGGCTACTCCGCCCTCCTCAGAATCCTGGGGACGCTTGGATACCCATCCGTAACCGCTGGCGCTTTGCTGCATATCTCCGTTTACCGCCTTATCCGGGGTAAAGTCATCATGATAGCTGCTTGCGGACACTTTTTTGTATTTAGGTGCAAGATTCTCGTCCTTTTCCGGCACTTCATCCACAGTCTGTTCCCCGATTGTCACACCACCA
>CABQGZ010000141.1 GCA_902463835.1 uncultured Lachnospiraceae bacterium | reverse complement strand
CTTTACTGGCCCATCCGGAAAGTCGCTCATATGGGAAATCAGGCGGGGATTGGCTAAGGCAAAAACGAACTTCCCGGATTTCAAGCCGAATCGCCGCCAGAAAGAGACGGAATCTGCCGTTTTGGATAGGATGGTCTCTTCTCCCCAAGGATCGTCATCCCCCCAATAATGCCTCGTCCCCATGTTATCCGGCAAAATCTTCTGCAAAGAGGAGCATCCGGACAGTGACAACATGGCGCAAAGGACAAAGGCAATGGTGAAGGTGAACTGCAAAAATCGTTTCATGGTAATCTCCTGTGGCGGGGGATCACCAAATGGTGACCCCCGTGTCGTTTGGATATCGTTCACAGCGGGACAAGCTTACGTTGCACTTGTGTATGTGCCGTTGCTGTCAGGACTCCAGATGTAATTCAGGGTGCCAGACGTGGAATTCCGTGTTTTAAAATCATATGCCGCATAACGGTAGCCACTCTCGTAAATCTGGCTAGCAAGACGCGCATCCGCATACGCTGGCACAGAAAGAGATACGATCAGTAGTACAACTAACAGCCCACAACCTAATCGCTTTATAAAAAAACACCTCCTTCCTGCGAATAGTGAGGTATTGAGAACCTCAACTATATAACGCATGAAGGAGGTGCTTTCTTTCTGATTCTGAAAATTTTACAATTACGACAAAATTTCGACCACGCTTTCGGCAATATGTAACAATTCGTCTCCGTCCAAAAACGCGTCTATCATAAAGCACATATTATCGCGCTCGTTCATCCAGACAACCGCGCTGCTCTCGGACTCATCCTGCGAAATATACAGTTGTCCCGGTTGCCCATTGACCACAATATCTGTTACGGCCATATCCTCTGTGTAACACATCTTTGCGGTGCTGCTCTCCATTGGGAAATATTCAAAGTAAAGCTCGTGGTGATTTGGCCCGCTGTACGTAATCGCAGTTGCGTTGGAAAATTTGTCCGGCTGTATCAGGAATTGACCACTTGTTTCGTATCCGTCCGGGAAATATGTGATCTCATACCTCCGCGTTTGAGTTTCTTTTGGCTTACCGCCGAAATGATAGGACATAGCGTTTTCATACCGCACGGCGATCCAATTTGCAACCGTTGCATAGACCTTAGGGCTGACCATCATCAGCACACCAAGGCTTAAAATGCATGCCAGCAAAAGTACTGCCGCTGTTCTGGCAACCCTTTTCCAGAGCGGCCGCTGTCTGCGCTTGGCCCAACCGTTGGGGTTGGCCAATAAAGAATGCATGGATTTCTGAAACTTGGGCGACGTTTCCACATGTGCTGTTCCGGCAAATTCTTCGGCAAATTCTTCTGCGGCGGCATCCAGAAGGATATCGCGAAGCAGTTCATTCTCTTTGTGTTCTGTCAAATCAACTCCTCCTCTCTCAGGCGCTCAAGCAAAAGGCTACGCCCACGAAAAACGCGGGTGTTGACGGTGGCCTCCGGAATGTTCAGCTTTTGAGCAATCTCCCGCGTACTGCATTCTTCTACAAATCGCATTTCTAAAACGGTACGATATGTCTCTGGCAAACGATGGATCACCTCAATAATTGCATCGGCGTGTCCCTCGGCCTGATCTTCCGCCAAAATCGGCTCTAAATCATCAAAGGATAGGTCGTTTTTCGCTTTTCGTAGAAGGGAAATGCATTCGTTTCTAACAATAATAACGCAGTAGGCACCTCTTTTCTTACACGGGACATCAAGTATCCTTTGAAAATTTTTTATGACCTTCATCCAAGCGTTCTGTACCGCGTCCTCAAGCATCATCTGATCAGATGGGAAATATTTTTTTGCGACGCGTAGCATGACCTCGTGGTACTCGCTATAGAGTACCATAAATTCACGCCTTTCATTGTCTGTTTCCAGAGCGGATAAGTAAATCAACAAAGCACTGCCTCCGTTTTCTGTTTTCAAAAAGCATGTTGGTCATGCTATCAACAGCAGGTGTTACACATTGAAAAACATATTAAAATACTTTCATGCGGCTGTCAATCCTGCAAGCGCGGCTGTTACTTTTGGTCTGTACCAACCGGACTTCCCCTATGAATGAACGGTAGGTTGAGCACACGCAAAAGTGGCAGAAAGACGTGCCCCTTGCATCAAAGCCATCGCGGTAAATCTGTATCGATCTTCGCGGGGTCATTAAGTGGACGGTGGAAAAACTGGAGCGGCATGGCTATCTGGAACGCTCGTCCTCATTACTAACCCAACAAAAGAAGCGCATCCAGGCTCAATGCAGTTCAGCAGAGACGGCGCAGTTGTCAAGAGATGCTGCATCATTTGCTGGACCAGGGAGAAAAGGACGCATACGATTTTTTGTAAGTCGAGGGAATTTTATGTTGCATTTTTATCGGGTAAATTGTCTTTTGATGTAGAATGAGAAATGCTTAGCATCGTCAGGTTGTAATTGGTGCTGCCAGGACGGTTTTGCACCCGTACTACTTGACAATTTTATCGGACACTGTATGAATTCTGTGCGCATAAAAAAAGGCATTTATGCAGCGGGCAGTCAACTGGCAATAGGTGTACGATCAGTTTCCTGAGACGGAGGTGTTTGTCATTAAAAAGCTGCGAATACTGCCGGTATTTGCTGCACTGCTCCTTTTGATCGGATGTGCGGCTCAAGGGGCGGCAGAAGATGTGGTGCAGGACGAAGGCAACGCGAACGTGGCGGCAGAGGAGCTCAAGCGCGCATTGGGTAAGTTCGATGCGCCGGATGCTGTCTTCAATAAAGAGCTAAAGCCAGCAGACGAGCTGGTGAAGATCGAAATTCAATTTTATGATTCATATCTCTATTCTGTGGATGACACAGCCTGTCTTTTGGAAATAGGGGAGCAATTCGCCAGCGCAATGGTCATTCCCTATACGCCGAAGACCTTTAATCCGGATGCCACACTGCACTTTGAGTATGCGGACGGCAGTATTACAACGCTTGCGACGGATCTTGGCGCCTATGTATTTTGCCTCAACGATATATACTACAATTTTGCTTTTCGCGAAAACGGCGAAAATCTCAGTCAGAAAACAGACGAGATGCTGCGTAAATGGCTTGATACGGACGATTGGGCCACGTCTGTTTTTGAAAAGTACAGGGTGGGCTCATTAGGCTCGATATACCTCCGCCCAAATACTGGAGAAGGCTAAGGAGGCAACGGCTTTGGCCGCTGGAACGATAACCATAAGATGATGTTATAAAGGAGAGCAAACATGAAAAAGCGCCTCGCTATCATGCTCCCTCTGGCCGCCGTGGTCGCCGCCGTAATGGTCTATCTTCTCGCCGCCCGTCCTTGGTTTGTTACCAATGCCCCCAACACCTACGACATCCGTGCCGATGCCCCTGTGTTGATAAGCTTTGATCAGGTTGATAAAACCCGAGGCGTCTATCGTATCGTAAACAACGGTTCCGAGTCCGCCTTCTGCACAAACCGCTTTGCGCTTCAATATCAGAAAAACGGCGACTGGTATAATGTCAAGGCAGACAATTCGGGGGAGAGTCAGGTTGTGCTAAAGCTGGAACCCGGCGGCACGGAGTATTTTAACGCCTTTTGGCGTAGCGGAGAAAAGTCTATTCCCGGAGGAAAATACCGACTCGTTACGCCTATAAAGACCGGTAGAGGTGGAGACTATTGGATTGCCGCTCCCTTTTCTGTCCCTTGATTTTTGCCCTCGTATTTACGGACACATGGATGCTGCATGCAAGCAGCAAACCTATAGAGGCCAACAGGCACAGCTCGCAGGGCGCTTGTGAGGCCGCGCAGGAAAGCGCGATCCGCGACAATACATAACACAAGAAGGCGAGGATAGACATCCTCGCCTTCTTGCTCGCGTATCACCTTTTTTGACAGGCTGGAGATGATTTTTACACGCTCAATTCTGAAACCCTTCTTGGAGATATTCTTCTCGTGGACTAAGTTGTTGCATTCTTGCGCAACAAGCGTTTATTATTAAACGAGAAGAAAGAGAGATGGTCATATGCTGCCAGTTATTATATCTACGCTGGATGATCCGCAGGATCGAAATTTTATCGTGCAGCTCTATTTGGAATATGAAAAGCTGCTTTTCAGCACAGCATGGAAATTTACTTCCTCGCATCACGATGCAGAGGAGATCGTGCAGGACAGTTTGGAGCGACTTATCAGAAAAACTTCCGTGCTGAGACAGTTAGAGCGTTGTGCGCTAGTTGCGTACATTGTCTCTACTGTCAGAAACACCGCCATCAATCATCTGCGCAAAGCGGGCAGAATAAAGCTTGCAGAAACAGATATTGACGATCAGTCCGAAACGATCGATCCGCAGTTATCACTGGATGACCTGCTGATCTTGCGGGAACGTCAACAGAAGCTCGCGGCAACATGGTTGAACATACCGGAGGATGACCGAATGCTGTTGGAAGGGAAATATCTGTTGGGGCTGTCGGACGGTGAGTTGGCAGAGTTGGCAGGGTGCAAGTCTAACAGTGTTCGTATGAAGCTGACGCGGGCTCGCAGGAATGCGCTGAAGGTCATGTTAGATAAGGAGGTCGAGTGGATATGACAAGACGAGAAATGCTCATGGAGCGATACGAAGACGCGCTGTTTGCACTGCTCATGAATGAAGTGGCCGAAGCAGAAGGAAGAAAGGCTCTGGAAGAAAATCAACGGCTCTGTGACAGCGGCGAGATGGTCATTCCCGAAGAAGTACACCGGCGGTGCCTGAGAACTATTGCGCGAAAAACAGCCCAGAAGGATGTGCGGCGATTTGGCCGTGCGCTTTCCAAGGCGGCGCCCAAGGTGGCCATCATAGCGCTGGTGGGAATGCTGACATTTACGACAGTTTTTGCGGCATCAGAGGATTTCCGCGTAAGAACGTTGAATTTCATCATAGCGACGTTCGATGATTGGACAGAAATCCGGCTGCCACCAGAACAGATCGATCCAGCCCATCAGGCGCATACTGTGCCGCAGTTCTCTGTTGGCTGGCTGCCAGAGGGGTTTGCGCTGATAGATGCGGGCGAAAATCAATCGACTGTCTGGGCGAATTATAAAAATGATGAGACAGGCGCTTCTATCAGTATTTTTGGGAATGATTTGACCGCTGGTGGTGTTAGTGTTGATACAGAAGATACGCAGGCCCTTTCCGTGCAGCTTCATGGAGGAAATGCGCTGCTGATCGAAAAAAACAATATCATCCAAGTCAGATGGCAATACAGCGAAAAAAGTGCATGGTTGTTTTCAGCTATAGGAAAAAATATGAATCGTGATACCCTGTTGAAGGTAGCCGAAAGCACGACAATAAAGTAAATATTCATGGTTGCACGAAGCGCGGTATCTTCGGTCTGCCTCGGATCTGCAACAATGCAGAAAACGTGCGGCGGATCCTCTCTGGTGGACAGCCCCTGCAATGGCCTGACCATGTGCTCCGGCTCCATGGGTTCCGATCCCCGCAATGATATCCCCGCTATGGTACGGGAGTTCGGCGCACAGGACCGCATCCACTTCGCCCATGTGCGCAACATCAAGTTCACCGGACCCGGACAGTTTGAGGAGGCGGCGCATTTCTCCGCAGACGGCAGTCTGGATCTGTACGAGATCATGAAGGCGTTTTACGAGGTGGGCTTTGACGGATATATCCGTCCCGACCACGGGCGCATGATCTGGGATGAGCATGGCCGGGCCGGCTACGGTCTGTACGACCGTGCCTTGGGCGCGGTGTACCTCTCCGGTCTGTGGGGGCTCTGGGCAAGGACCGCAAGCAGGTGGATCGCGCACTGGCGGCAGGCGCGCAGTTTATCGTCAGCCCCGGCTTTAACCCGGACACCGTGACCTACGGGCTGTCCAAGGGTGCGCTGATGATCCCCGGCACGGCCACGCCCGGCGAGATGGAGCAGGCCATGGCACTGGGTCTGGATGTGGTGAAATTCTTCCCGGCGGAGCAGAACGGCGGCGTTGCCAAGCTCAAGGCGCTGGCAGGCCCCTACAAAACGCTGAAATGGATGCCCACCGGCGGCGTGAACGCCAAGAATCTGACGGACTATCTCAGTTTCGACCAGATCGTCGCCTGCGGCGGCACCTGGATGGTCAAGGGCGAGCTTTTGCAGCGGGAGGACTGGGACGAGGTCACCCGCTTGAGCCGTCAGGCCGTCCACACGATGCTGGACTTCTCGCTGGACCACATTGGCATCAACTGCCAGAACGAGGAGGAGGCGGCACAGCTGGCACAGACGCTGTGCGCCATATTCGGCTTCACCTACCGGGAGGGGAACTCCTCGGTGCAGGCGCTCCACGCCGTGGAATGCACCAAGACGCCGGGGCGCGGCGAAATGGGTCACATCGCCATTGCCACCTGCAACGTGGACAGAGCGGTGTATCACCTGAGCCTATCCGGTATCCGGTGTCTGCCCGAGACTCGTAAAACGGATGCCAAGGGCAACACGACAGCCATCTACATCGACGGTGATTTTGGCGGATTTGCCATTCATCTGCTGCGGAAGTGAGGAGGATCTGACTATGAGCAAGCGTATCGTTACATTTGGTGAGATCATGCTGCGGCTGGCCCCCAACGGGTACTACCGCTTTTTCCAGAACGATCAGCTGCAGGCGACCTTCGGCGGCGGCGAGGCCAATGTGGCCGTGTCTCTTGCCAACTACGGCATGGATGCGGCGTTCGTGACCAAGCTGCCGGCTCACGCCATCGGACAGGGTGCGGTCAACGCCCTGCGGGGCTTAGGTGTGGATACCGGCTCCATCGTGCGCGGCGGCGACCGCGTCGGCATTTACTATCTGGAAAAGGGTGCCTCCCAGCGCGGCAGCGTGTGCATCTATGACCGCGCCCACTCCGCCATTCAGGAGGCACAGCCCACGGATTTCGACTGGGACACCATTTTCGAGGGCGCAGACTGGTTCCACTTTACCGGCATCACCCCCGGCTCTGGGACCGAATCTGGTGGAGATCTGCAAGGAGGCCTGCATCGCCGCCAAAAAGCGGGGCGTTAAGATCTCCTGCGACCTGAACTACCGCGGCAAGCTGTGGACTCGCGAGCAGGCGCGCACCGCCATGACAGAGCTGTGCCGCTACGTGGATGTGTGCATCTCCAACGAAGAGGACGCCATTGAGTTTGCCGTGGCGGCCTCGGCGCTGAAGCACTCCGTTGAGGGCGACTTCAACCGTGTCACCGTGGCGGAGGTGGAAAAGCTCTGCGGTGGCGACGGCTCCGGCCGCGTGCAACGGTAAGCTCCTTTCCCCATGCGCAGCCCCACCTGACAGCAACAAGGCGCATCAATTTCATCTGCGCTTATTCCTTCACGAAAAAACACCGCCAAGGGCGGTGTTTTTTCGTGCGAGGCCGTCCGCACCGCGGTGTATCTTTCATAAAACACCTGTCAAAATAGGTAGATACAAAACCGCGGAAGTATGGTATAATCGTCCTCGCGTGTAAAAGCGGCAAAACAAATGGTATGCCGCTTTCCGAAAAGGACGACAGAAACAACGAGAGGAAAGAAAATCATGTCAAGAATCATCAATGAGCCCAAGATCAAAAACGCCTTCGTGGTCAAGATTCGCGAGCTGCTGGAGCACCGTGCCTTCTGGCTGTATCTGCTGGTGGACGAGGCGGAGAAGCGCGGCCTCGACCCCAGGGATTTTGCCTCGGCAGCCATCTCCCGCTGCGGCATCTCGCAGGGTAACGACCTTGTGAAAAAGGGCGGTACCAAGAGCCTGAAGGGTCTGCGCAAGACGCTGTTCACCAAGGCGGCCCGCTGGGTCTTTGAGATGGATCTGGTGGAGAACACCGACGACACCCTGTATCTGGATTTCCACTACTGCCCGCTGGTCAAGGCGTGGCAGA
>CABQGZ010000140.1 GCA_902463835.1 uncultured Lachnospiraceae bacterium | reverse complement strand
TATTGTTCCTTATGTTTAAATAAAAATAGAATTACGCGTAATCGAAACCGGGAGGCAAGCATAGTTTGCCTCCCGGTCGATTTAGCGCAATGTTTACTTTGTAACCGGTTATATTTTAAGTATGACGTACTGTAATTTCCCGGGAGGGAAAAAGAGGTGAGTTTTATGGCATATCGTGAGCTGATTAAAAATTTTCAGTCCATACGGGATTATATGCGTCAGTTTTTCGTGTATGGATTCAAAAGCAGAACAGAATATGATGTCAAAAGTGCCCGCTCCTATGACAATGTGAGACGAAGGATGGATAGCTGGCTGGGCGAGTACATGTCCTTTCGGCAGGGGAATGGAGGAAGGGCGCAGTTTTTATCCGTGGACAGCAGGGCAGTGCCACACAATCCGCTCTATCAGGCGTTTAAGGCGAAGACCTTTACCGATAATGATATCCTGCTGCATTTCTGCCTGATGGATCTCATAGGGGAAGAATGGAAAGGCTTCCGGGATATTGTGGATTCCCTATTTGGGGATTATCTCGTTCATACAGAGGCGGAATTACTGCCGGATGAATCCACGGTTCGGAACAAGCTGAGGGAGTATGTTGCCCTGGGGCTGCTGGAACAGAAGAAAGACGGAAAAAGCTACCAGTACCGGCGCTGCAAGGATGGGTGCAGACCAGATTCCTGGAGAGACGCCGTTTCTTTCTTTTCGGAGATAAATCCACTTGGTCTGGTAGGCTCCTATCTGCTGGACAAGGAGGAGTTTCAATCGGAAGATGATATTTTTCGGTACAAGCACCATTACATACTGCATGCCCTGGACAGTCAGATCTTATGCCAGCTGCTGGAAGCGATGAGAGAGCATTGCGCTGTGGAGATCAGGGCCCGCTCCAGAAGGCGGGAAAAGGAGTGGAGCTATGGTCTGCTGCCGCTGCGAATTTACATCAGCACCCAGACAGGAAGGGAATATTTGCTGGGCTATGAATACAAGGCCACGAAGATGTCGTTCTTCCGGCTGGACAATATCACCAGCGTGAAAAAGGAAAAAATCGATGAGGCATGGCCGGATTATGAGGCCCAGTATAAGAAATTGGCAAAGCGTCTGTGGGGAGTGTCCATCGGACAGCGGAGAATCATTGACCATGTGGAGCTTGTAGTTCACGTGGAGCCTAAGGAGCAGTTCATCGTGAATCGGCTGGAGCGTGAGAAAAGAAACGGTCAGGTGAGCCGGATCGACGAGGTTACCTGGCAGTATACCGTAGATACTCACGAGGCCATGGAACTGCTTCCATGGATTCGGACCTTCATCGGCCGTATTGAACGGTTCACCTGCTCCGACCCGGAGGTGGAGAGGCTTTTCTGGGAGGATCTGGAGAAATTGAAGCGGATGTATGGATTGGAAATGCACTGAGAGGTGAGAAAATGGTATTCAGCGAAATATACGGAAATTATTTCAACGCGGTAGCGGCGATTCTGAAGGAAGCAGTAAAAGAACCGATGACGGAAAAGAAGATTTGTGCCATTGTTCAGGAGAAAGCCTTTGGGGAGAGTATTCTGACTATTCCTGAGGCAATTCGGGCCGGAAGGTGGCCGCTGCTGGAGGCAGATAGAACCACAATCCTGAAGCAGGAGCCCACGATGCCCCTGACGACACTACAGAAGCGCTGGATGAAGAGTCTGCTGGCGGATCCGAGAATTGCGTTGTTCCAGCCATCGCCAGAGGGACTGGAGGATGTGGAACCGCTGTTCTCGCCGGATATGTTTGTGTACTTTGATCAGTATGCTGATGGTGATCCTTATGAGGATCCGGAGTACATAGAACATTTTCACACGATTCTTACAGCGATTCGGGAGAAGCGGCTCCTGGTAATCGAACAGACGACGCGGAAAGGAAAACGGGTTACTGTGGTATGCGCTCCGTATCAGCTGGAATACTCGCAAAAGGATGACAAATTCCGCCTGATCGGCGCAACCAGGAATCATGGGATTACGGTAAATGTGGCACGTATCCTGTCCTGTCGGTATGCGGAAAAATATGATCCTGAGGAATACCCGCTGCGGCTCTTGCGAAAGCAGGAACTGGAGCTGCTGTTGACGGATGAGCGAAACGCGCTGGAGCGCTGCATGCTGCATTTTTCCCATTTTGAAAAAGTGACGGAACGGATCGATGACTGTCATTACCGGTTCCAGATCTGGTATGAGGCGGAGGATGAGACGGAGGTCCTGATCCGGGTACTGTCCTTTGGGCCAAGGCTTAAGGTGGTATCCCCGGACAGCTTTGTGGAGAAAATAAAAGAGCGGTTGGAAAAGCAAAAAAGTTGCGGATGAGAGTTCGCAACTTTTTTTTCACGATAAAAGCGGAAAATTCTGGTATTCTGTTATTACCGCAGGGAAAGACGCTGACAGCAATCATTTCTTTTGCATTGGACTCTAGAAAGTCACCGGTGTTGTGCATCGGCATGGGCAGGTGGGATTCCTGCCATGCGTATGAGAACGCGTCTTGGTCTGTGAAAGGCACAAACAGCAAAGAAAAATTACATTGGAGATGAAGCGCAAGCTTTTGGGGTTCGAATCCCTGGAAAATGTGCCTTGTAAAAAATGTAGAAAAAGTGGAGGAGTGACGAGATGTTACAGAAATTAAAAGAATTACAGAACCATACATATACAGCAAACGGAGCTGTGACCTATCGGACAACAGAATCAGACTGTCTGGATCTGTTTGCGACTATCGGCGCCCTCCGGAATGCACAAGAGAATGAGGTTGTCACCAGATTCATGCGTGCCTATGCGGAGAATGCCGATCTGGCAATGAAAATTTTGTTCTATGCCAGAGATGTCCGGGGAGGATTGGGAGAACGCAAAGTGTTTCGCATTATTTTAAAGTGGCTGGCAGAATATCACAGAGAATCGGTGGTACACAATTTGCCGTTGATAGCGGAATATGGACGCTATGATGACATCCTGATTTTGCTGGACACTGCCTGCGGGAAAGCGGCAATGGCATTGATAGCGGAACAATTTGAAAAAGATATGGAAAGCTTGAAAAGGAAACAGCCGGTATCTCTGCTGGCAAAATGGCTGCCCTCGGTGAATGCATCTTCCAAAGCTACCGTTGCCATGGCTAAGAGAATTGCAGGGCAATTGCCCATGACGGAGGCGGAATATCGAAAAGCTTTGACGGCTCTCCGCTTGGAAATCCGAATTCTGGAGAATTATCTGCGGGAAAAGGATTACAGCTTTGACTATGAAAAGCAGCCTTCCAGGGCAATGTATAAATATCGCAGGGCTTTTTTCAAAAATGACAGGGAGCGATACGTAGGATATTTGGGCTGTGTGACGGCGGGAAAAGCAAAACTGAATACTGGAACGCTGACGCCTTATGATGTGATTGCACCGCTGTTTTGCGACTGGCGTGTTGCATATGATAAGGAGACTGCGAAAAGCGCGGATGTAACCTGGAACGCGCTGCCGGATTTTACGGGCGGAGAGAATGCACTGGCAGTTGTGGATGGTTCCGGTTCTATGTATGGAGGAGGCACGGTGCTGCCGGTGGCAGTGGCTCTTTCTCTGGGAATCTATTTTGCAGAGCGGAATACGGGGCGGTTTCATAATCATTTTATCACGTTTTCCCATAGACCGCGTCTGGTGGAGATTAAGGGAAAAAATATCGAGGAAAAAGTGCAGTATTGCGCAAGCTATAATGAAGTGGCAGATACAAATATACAGAAGGTATTTGAACTGATATTGGAGGCTGCGGTAAAAAACAGATTGTCCCAGGATGAAATGCCGTCTGCCCTGTATTTTATTACTGACATGGAGTTTAATATCTGCACACAGGATGCGTCTATGACGAATTTTGCATATGCGAAAAAGCTGTTTGGGAAGCATGGATACGACTTGCCCCAGGTAGTATTTTGGAATGTCAACAGCCAGAACATACATCAACCGGTGACAATGAATGAGCAAGGGGTGATGCTTGTCTCAGGATGTTCACCCAGAATATTTCAAATGATAGCGAATAAGACATTGTCCCCGTATGCATTTATGCTGGAGACATTATGTGCAGAAAGATATAAGGATATTGTTGCGTGAGGAGGATATACAGATGCTAGAGATAAAAGGAAAGATAAATACGGCAATCGCCTATGCCAAAGTGATAGAGGATGAGGCGGTGGAGCAGATCCGCCGTATGTGCGACTATGAATTCACAGAGGGAAGCCGGATCCGGATCATGCCGGATGTGCATGCCGGAAAAGGCTGTACCATCGGAACCACCATGACGGTGCTTGACAAAGCAGTTCCCAATGTGGTGGGGGTGGATGTCGGCTGTGGGATGTACACGGTTAAGCTGGGAGAGGCATCCATCGATTTTGCCAGGGTGGACGAGGCCGCGCATTTTATTCCTTCCGGAAAAAATGTCTGGGAGGGCAGACAGGAGCGGTTTGATCTGGAGCGGCTTCGCTGCTACCGTTCCCTGAAGGATACCAAAAGGCTGCAGAAAAGCCTTGGAACCCTGGGCGGCGGGAATCATTTTATAGAGATCGACCGGGCGGGGGACGGAACATGTTACCTGGTGATCCATTCCGGCAGCCGGAATCTGGGAAAACAGGTGGCCGAGTATTATCAGCAGCTGGCCATTGACCTGAACAAGGGCAAAGAGACTTACTTTGCCCAGCGAGAGGAGATCATCCGCACCTACAAGGAGCAGGGGCGCCGGGGAGAGATCCAGGCCGCGCTGAAGGCCATCAGCTGGAATGCCAGGGAGACCACCATTCCGGAAGACCTCTGCTATCTCTATGGGACGTATTTTGAGGATTATCTTCATGACGTGGAGATCTGTCAGGAATTCGCCAGGAGAAACAGGGAGAAGATGGCGGAGATTCTGTTGGCGCGCACCGATATGACGGGAACAGAGGGATTCCACACCATCCACAACTACATCGACACGAAGGAAATGATCCTGCGAAAAGGCGCCATTGCGGCCCATGACGGAGAGAGAGTATTGATTCCCATCAATATGCGTGACGGAAGCGTACTTGCTGTGGGAAGGGGAAACCCTGAGTGGAATTATTCAGCTCCTCACGGCGCCGGACGGCTCATGTCCAGGAGGGCGGCGAAGGAGCGGCTGTCCCTGGAGGAGTACCAGAGGGCGATGGCGGGGATCTACACAACCTCTGTCAACGAGCAGACGCTGGATGAGGCGCCCATGGCATACAAATCACTGGAGGATATCATCGAGGTGATCCGGGAGTCTGTGGATGTGATCGATGTGATGAAGCCGGTGTATAATTTTAAAGCGTCGTAACAGTTATCCCAGAAAATGCCACAGGCAATGATTGATATTTTTCTATGAGCGGTTTATACTATAGAGAAAGATGCTGGGGAGAGGAGCGTAACAGATGTCAGACAAGAGAACATACATTGCAATCGACCTGAAATCCTTTTACGCTTCTGTGGAGTGTAAAGAGAGAGACTTAGATCCCCTCACCACAAACCTTGTGGTAGCTGACCTGGAGCGGACGGAGAAAACCATCTGCCTTGCTGTTTCGCCGTCCCTGAAAGCATATGGCATATCAGGCCGCGCACGGCTGTTTGAGGTGGTGCAGAGAGTCCGGGAAGTCAACGCGGACCGGCGGCAGAAAGCCCCCCGCCGGACACTTTACGGATCCTCCAGCCATGATCCGGATTTGAAGGAGAATCCAGCCCTGGCCCTGGATTACATTGTTGCGCCTCCCCGGATGGCGCTTTATCTGGAGTACAGCACCAGGATCTATCAGGTGTATTTAAAATACATCGCTCCGGAGGACATGCATGTGTACTCCATCGATGAGGTGTTCATGGACGTGACATCTTATCTGAATACCTATCGGATGACGCCCCGGGAGCTTGCCAAGACCATTATCCAGGACGTGCTTCAGACTACAGGAATAACCGCGGCTGCCGGAATCGGCACAAATCTGTATCTGTGCAAAGTTGCCATGGACATCGTGGCAAAGCACACCCTTCCGGATCAGGACGGTGTGCGGATCGGCGAGCTTGACGAAATGTCTTATCGCAGGCTGCTATGGACCCATCGGCCGCTGACCGACTTTTGGCGGGTGGGCAGAGGGTACATGAAAAAGCTGGAGGAGCATGAGCTGTACACCATGGGCGACATTGCCAGGTGTTCCATCGGAAAGCCGGATGAATATTATAATGAAGAGCTGCTCTATAAGCTTTTTGGCATCAATGCGGAACTCCTGATAGACCATGCCTGGGGCTATGAGCCCTGCACCATGCGCGAGATCAAAGCTTACAAGCCCGCTGCAAACAGTCTTGTTTCCGGCCAGGTGCTGCAATGCCCCTATACCTTTGAAAAGGCGAGACTGGTGGTGCAGGAGATGACGGAGCTTCTGGCGCTTGATCTGGTGGATAAGGGGTTGGTGACAGATCAGCTGATACTGACTGTAGGCTATGATACTGAGAATCTGACGGATCCCGGGCGAAGGAAGCGTTATAAAGGCCCTGTCACCACGGATCACTATGGGAGAAAGGTTCCTAAGCATGCCCACGGTACTGCCAATCTTGACCGGCAGACCTCCTCCACCATGCTGATCACCAGGGCGGTGCTGGAGCTCTATGAATCCATTGTAGACAAGAATCTGCTTGTCAGGCGAATCAGCATAGGGGCAAACCGTGTGATCCCGGAGGGCGAAGCAGCTCCAAAGGTCCAGTTTGAGCAGATGGATCTCTTTACGAATTACGAGGCGCTACAGAGGCGGCAGGAGGAAGAGGACGCGGCTCTGGAACGGGAGAAGAAGATGCAGAAGACCATGCTGGACATCAAGAAGAAGTATGGAAAAAATGCCGTTTTGAAGGGGGCCAGCCTCCAGGAAGGTGCCACAGCCCAGGAGCGCAACGCCCAGATTGGCGGGCATAAGGCGTAGGGGAGTTTTTAAGTGATAAGAAATATACCAAGGTTAAGGGAATGAGATGGACATGATAGAACGAATGATAGAAGAAAAGGATTTGCACCGTTATGACGATATCATAGACCGACCCAATCCAACCTCCCCCAGACATCCCCGCATGTCGCTGCAGGACCGTGCGGCACAATTCTCCCCCTTTGCCGCCCTGACCGGCCATGAGGCGGCCATTCGTGAGACGGCTCGCCTGACCCAGGAGATGCGGGAACTCAGTGAAGAGGAGCAGGCAAAGCTGAACGATAAGCTGCAGGTGATCCGGGAACATCTTGGACAGGATATCTCTGTAACGTTCACCTACTTCAAGCCGGACGATAGGAAGGAAGGCGGTGTCTATGCCACCCATACCGGGGAGGTAAAGCGGGTGAATGACGTGGAGCATACGATCATCCTGGCGGATGGGATGGTGATTCCTACCCAGCACATTCGTGAGATCGAAAGTGATTTATTTACGGCGTAAAAATACTGCAAAAAAGTGTTGACTCTGACCTTGCGTCATACTTTATACTGGTTTTACACGGAAGGAGATGTGAGCGATGAGAACAGTAAGAGAGGTCAGCAATTTTGCAGAAACGATGAGAACAGTAAAAGAAGTCAGCGAGCTGACAGGTGTAAGTATACGTGCACTTCATCACTACGATTCCATTGGTCTGTTGCGGCCGACGCAGATCACGGAATCGGGCTACCGGCTCTATGACGATAGAGCCATGGAAAAATTGCAGCTGATACTGCTGTTTAAGGAGTTGAAATTTCCCTTAAAAGAGATCAAGAAGATTGTTGACAGCCCATCCTTTGACCGGGGTGAGGCGCTGGAGCAGCAGATACAACTGTTGACGCTGCAAAAGGAGCATATTGAGAATCTGATTGATCTTGCCCGTGGAATACAGATATTAGGAGTGAAGAAATTGTTAGATTTTCAGGCATTTGATACAAGAAAGAT
>CABQGZ010000139.1 GCA_902463835.1 uncultured Lachnospiraceae bacterium | reverse complement strand
AGCGGATGTTGTACATGACCGTTCCGGTGAACAGATGGGTATCCTGCAGCACCATGCCAAGGCTTCGGCGCAGATCTGATTTTTTGATCTTATTGATGTTGATGCCATCGTAACGGATCTTACCGTCCTGGATATCATAAAAGCGATTGATCAGGTTGGTGATGGTGGTCTTTCCGGCTCCAGTGCTTCCCACAAACGCAATCTTCTGTCCTGGTGTGGCAAAGAGCTTCACATTGTGGAGCACGATCTTCTCGTCATTGTATCCGAAATCCACATCATCGAAGACCACGTCGCCTCTCACCTCCTCATAAGTCAGCGAGCCGTCCTCATGGGGATGCTTCCAGGCCCACAGACCGGTGCGCTCCCTGCACTCTGCTAGATTGCCCTTCGCATCCTTTCGTGCATTGACCAGGGTCACATAGCCTTCGTCCACCTCCGGCTCTTCGTCCAGCAGCTGGTAGATACGCTGCGCTCCGGCCGCCGCCATGATAACGCTGTTCAGCTGTTGGCTCACCTGGCCGATGGGGCCGTTGAAACCCTTGTTCAAGGTCAGAAAGGACACCAACACGCCGATGGTAACGCCCGCGTAGCCGTTGATGGCCAGAAGAGCCCCCAGCAGAGCGCACACCACATAGCTCACATTGCCCAGCTGCACAATCGTAGGCATCAGGATATTGGCAAATTTATTGGCATTGTTGGCGCTGTCCCGAAGCTGTTCATTCAGTTTGCGGAATCGAGCCATGTTCTCTTCCTCATGGCAGAATACCTTGACCACCTTCTGCCTCTCCATCATCTCCTCAATATAGCCGTTTACGATGCCCAGATCTCTCTGCTGAGCCTTAAAATATTTTCCGGACATCCCGGCAATCTTCTTTGTCACCAGAAGCATGATGGCCACCATGAACAGAGACACAAAGGTCAGCGGAATATTTAAGATGATCATACTCACCAGCACGCTGGCAATGGAGATCACGCTGTTTAAAAGCTGCGGGATACTCTGGCTGATCATCTGGCGCAGGGTATCCGTGTCGTTGGTGTAGATGGACATGATGTCCCCATGGGCATGGGTGTCAAAGTACTTGACAGGCAGAGACTCCATATGCGTAAAAAGATCCCGCCGGATATTACGCATGGTGCCCTGCCCCACATTTACCATGATACGGTTGTAGCCCCAGGTACAGAAAATGCCAAGCAGATATACCACTGCCACCTGTAAAAGCGCCGCTGCCAGCGGACCAAAATCAGGATCACCCATTCCGGTCATGGGAATGATGTAGTCATCGATCAATGTCTGCATAAACAGCGTGCCACGGACATTTGCAATGGAGGCTATGAGAATGCAGAGCACTACCAAAATACAATGGGGCCCATAATTTTTCAAAATGTTCTTTATCAATCGTTTCATTAAGCTTCCCCTCCGTTCTCATCAAAATCACCGCCGCCCTGGGTTTGGCTCTCATAGACCTCCCGGTAGATGTCATTACTCTTAAGGAGGTTTTCGTGGGTGTCAAACCCATCGATTCTTCCGTCATGCAGAACCAGGATACGATCTGCATCCTGAACACTGGAAATCCGCTGAGCGATGATAAATTTGGTGGTGCCTGGAATCTCCTCCCGGAATGCTTTACGGATCCGAGCGTCCGTGGCCGTATCCACCGCCGAGGTGCTGTCATCCAGAATCAGGATCTTTGGCTTCTTGAGAAGCGCTCTGGCAATACACAGACGCTGCTTCTGCCCGCCGGACACATTGGTTCCTCCCTGCTCAATATAGGTGTCATAGCCGTCTGGAAGCTGCTGAATAAATTCATCGGCGCAAGCCATTTTGCAGGCTCTGATACACTCCTCCCTGGTGGCATCTTTGTCACCCCAGCGAAGGTTCTCCAGGATCGTGCCAGAGAACAATACATTTTTCTGCAATACAACGGAAACCTGGTTTCGCAGTGTCATAAGATCATAGCTGCGGACATCCTTGCCGCCCACCCGAACACAGCCTGACTGCACATCGTACAGGCGGCTGATCAGATTTACAAGACTGGACTTGGCGCTTCCTGTTCCGCCAATGATTCCGATAGTCTCCCCTGCCCGAATATGCAGATCCACACCCGCAAGCACCGGCTTTCCACTTCCATAACCAAAGGTCACATGCTCAAAATCCACGCTGCCATCGGGAATATCAAAGTCGGCATCCTTTGGACTTACCAGATCTGCCTCCTCATTCAATACCTCTGCAATTCGGCGTGCACTTGCCATGCTAAGAGTCATCATGACAAAGATCATGGACAGCATCATCAAGCTCATCATAATATTCATAGTATAGCTGAAAAGGCTGGTCAACTCCCCGGTTGTCATGGCTCCGCCCGTAATCATCTTCGCCCCCAGCCAGGACAATCCCAGAATACAGGAGTATACCACGAACATCATTACCGGACTGTTCAGGATCACCGTGCACTCCGCTTTCACAAACATTTCATAGATGTGATCCACGGCTTTGATAAATTTGGAGTTCTCATGCTCCTCCCGCACAAAAGCCTTCACCACCCGGATGCCGGACACATTCTCCTGCACACTGGCGTTCAGCTCATCATATCGGTCAAATACCTTGTCAAACAAGGGCATGGCACGTCTGGAAATAAGAAAAAGGACACTTCCCAAAATCACTATGGCCACCACAAAAATCAGACTCAATCTCGGATTGATGACAATGGACATGATCAACGCCGAAATCGGCATAATAGGCGCTCTGGTGCAGATGCGAAGGAGCATCTGATAGGCATTCTGGATATTTGTCACATCCGTGGTGAGCCTGGTCACCAGCCCTGCAGTGCTGAATTTGTCTATGTTGTGGAAGGAAAAAGTCTGTATGTGGGAAAAGAGACTATCCCTAAGGTTACAGGCAAATCCCGTGGAAGCCTCCGCCGCCAGCCGCCCTGCCATGATCCCGAAGGTCAGGCTTAAGCCCGCCAGCCCCAGCATGATCCCTCCGCATAAAAATACATGGCGCATATCTCCTTTTTCAATACCGTCATCGATGATGGATGCCATAACCAGCGGCAGCAGAATCTCCATCAATACCTCCAGGCCCGTAATAATAGGCGTGATGATGGATACACGCTTATATTGCTTTACCTGGGCAAATAGTGTCTTTATCATAATTTAAATCTCCTTTCTGATCGTTCTATCTTGTAGCAAGCTACATATTTTAGTAAAAAAACTGAATTACTTACCATTCACCTTCCATGTGACAAAATTTGGAAAGTCAGGCTTTCTTTACTTGACATTTTCATACACCTGTTTGAGCAAATTCCGAAGCTGCTCTACCTGTTCCGGCGTCATTTGTCTGGTCAGCAATCGCTCCATTGCATCGTGGTTGCTCTTCATCTCCTCAAACAACGCTTCCTCCTTCTCGGTGCGATACACATATTTGTCACGTTTATCCGATCCATCAAACTCCGTGCGGATAAATCCTTTGTGCTCCAACCGCTGCAGGATGCCCACCACAGTGGGATGGGATACCTGAAGATAGTGTTCAATGTCCTTCTGTGTCGTTTTCTCGCTGCTTCTGCTCCGCAGGAACTTCAGCACCCGCACCTGGGAGGATGTCAGATCTACCGGTCTGAAAATCTGATTTGCATGGCGTTCCGCATTTTCCTGGATGATCTTTAACAGAAAACCGATATCGCTCATCATATATCTCACCTCTATTCTGTAGCAAGCTACATGTTGTATTATAAGAAATTACTTTCCAGATTGCAAGACTTTTTTGTTAAAAAAGTGTGACGGAACATGTGACAAAATAGACAGACGGGAAAGATCCGCCCCAAAAAAGGGGATGCCCATGTCTCATGCAAGTGACATCCTCTTTCCCCAGGGCTATTTTACAGACTAATCCTTATACGTACAGGATCGTCACACCGGCAAAATTCACATCCCCGGTCAGGGTTACCACGGTATTGCCCGAAGGCTGATTGTGATTTTTCTCATCTATCCCGCCGAAGGCATTGTCGGTGTTATTGACTACCGCCCAGTGTTTCGGAAGATAGAGCTCTACGCCGCCAAAGGATACATCCAGATGAATAATTGCGTTCCCGTTTTGGACGATCGCGTTGTCAAAGTATACCTTCATGGCTCCGAAGCTGCATTCCAGGTTGGCAAATTCAAAGTTGTCGGAATTCACGTACTTTACAGAGGAGCCAAAGTTGGTGTGAAAGTAGATTCTTCCCCCGTTTTGGACGTCTTTCCCGCTGCTTCCCGATTCCTGATCTTCCTCTGTTGCATCCACATCGATCACATTGTTCGCATATTGCTCTTTCCAGTCATTTTGATAATGATACTCGTAATGATAATGCTTCCTGCGTTTGAATATCATATTCAGGCCAATGGTTCCAAGCAGCGCCGCTGCCAGTACCGTCCATGGTGTGATGGCGGTGATTCCCAACGGCTCGTCAAATACAATACACAAAAATGCGATAGAGAACAATATCTTGCCAAAGCTTCCTCTGGCGATCCCTTCGATCAGGATTGCCACCCAGAAAATGGCGAACAAAATGCTTACAACACCAACCCCCTGCAGATATCCCAGCTGGCTTACCACTAAGAACACAGCCGCCAGCAACAGGAATACCCCCCAGAAGATCTTACCTGCCTTTTTACTCTTACTCGTTGTTTTCATATCGGATTCCTCTTTTCCTCCAGTTTATTTTTCAAGGGCTTGTAATAGTGCCTTGACACATACACCTGTTTATGAGTATTTTGAAATTCGACAACGCTGGATGCAGTCAGGTTCCTCTGGATGGAGTACACCTTGTTGGTATTTAAGATGGTGGATTTTGATATTCTCATAAAATGTCCCGGCAAAAATTCCTCCAGCTCATACAGCCGGTATCTGACTTGATACATGTCACCGGCCGTATGTGCATAGATCACCTTCTCCTCTGTCTCAAAAAAGAGAATGCACTCCAGGGGAAGGTAGTATTCCGTATCTCCCTTGTAAAAGACAAAACGCTGATTTTTCAACGCAAGATCAGCCAATGTCTTCTGCACCATTTGAATCTCTTCACTTAAATGCCCGCAGCGTATCACGATCTCATCTTCCGATATGCTGCTGTCCAGTTCCAGTCGAATTTTCATTTTCTCATCTCCATAGCATTAGTGTATGGGAAAATTGTTTGGAAGTAAAGAGGTATTTTCTAAGAGGTAAGAATATGGCGCCAAGTGGTAGTAAAATTGCCCACGAAGAAATGCCTGACATCCATGTGGTCTTTACGGCGCGTCAATCGGCTTGTCATGGGCAATGGCGCATTGGGGCAAAAAGTTGTACACGTCCAGATAGGAGTCCAGCTCGTCATCTGTCTCCGGCGGTCTCGGCACTGCTCCTGTGCAGTCGGTTGTAGAATTGGACTTGAAAAAGTCGTATTCTAGGTTGGGAGTGTATTCCGGGGATTTCTTTTGCTGCTTCTCTTCCATGTATTTCGTCTCCTTTAAATAATTTGATACATGGATAGTTTTTGCATGAATATGGGATTTATATTCACGATTCAGGGTTATTTCCCAACGCTTTTCGCCACCACATCATTTTTCCAAATAACAGACAAAAAATCCGAAATACGACATACCCCAGAATTCCGCCCAGGGACAGGAATCCGAAGGGTACAAACATAAGCGTATTCAGATACAGCTGCTCCACCATTCTGGAGTAGCCCATGCTGTACGTGGAGTGAATCCAGGCAATTGGATTATACCACAGCCTCTATCAACAACTTATCCCCAAAAACAATATCCTTTATGCCTATCTCCTTCTTCTTATTAAAATTGAAACTGAGCATATACCCCTTTTTCAAATGAAAATATTCTAAGTAATCCGAGAGTTGATCCTCCCCGCGCTCATTATAAGCGTTCCCGTGCCAGATTTTTAATTCGCAGACATACTGCTCACCGTGATAGTCAATCACAAGATCCATGCGCTCGCGATTTCTGGTCTCCGACTCTACATAACAATTCCCTGTACCATTTATGATGGGCTTTAAAAACAGCATAAAGTAACGTCTGCCTACATCCTCCAAAAAAGTTTCCTCTCTGTCTCCATAAAGATAATCAAATGTCTCTACAAATTTCTCGAGTATCCGTCTGACGTTCAAATGTCCACCAATAATAAACTGATTCTTCTCCTGTGCTCCTACATCATACATCTTACTGCTGGCAAATTCTTCGGAAATGAATAAGTTATAAAGTACCGTTTCAAAAATCCGGTTGGAAATGGCAACTGTCCCCTTGTCATTCTTTATAAAGCCAAACATGGCTGCTACTTCGATATATTGATTCTGCGCAACATACGGAATTGGCTTACCCGCAAACAGAAGCTCATACAACACAGTCCGAAGCTCTGGATAATCGGTCAGCTTTCCTGTGAGGGACTGAAACAAGGTGTTGTTGTCATTGATCAGCAGCTTCTCCGCTTCCATAAAGCCTTCCCGCGTCCATGCCGCCTTTTTGTCCGGAAAGTTTTCTGTTCCTCCGGCAACCTCCTCATCCATATTTTTGCACAGCCTGGACACAAGATACGGATAACCAGAAGTATAATTATAAATCAAGCTGGATATTTCTTCAATATTCATCCCAGTATGATAGTCTGCTTCATACTCCTTTAACATTCCTGCAATTTCTTCTGCCGAGAAACTCATGTCCACGCGAAACGCAGCTGCAATGTTCCACGGACTATTCACCTTATGTGCATCATCCGGACGAATTTTCCGCTTAATATTTCGAACATCATACACACCGGCTAGAATCACGGACTGAAAGGCCGGCGTTTTCTCCCTCTTTAAGTAATATGCGCGAAGCTGTGCCAAAAAATCCAAAAACACCTGATTATTTGTCGCACTATCTGCTTCATCAATAATCAAAACAATCTTCTTATCTGACCTACTGCACCATAATTTCAGAACCTTAAAAAGTGCCTGGAGCGAATTAATTCGCGCTGTTCCCTCCACAAAAGCAGTGAGATATTCTGCAATCTCATCCGGTAAGGTTTCAACAACATCCAACAATTCTTCTGCAAATGCCGCTACAAATGTCTGCTCATTTTCAAACGACATAGCACTCATAACCTGGAAATCCAGGTTTATGACCTCATAGTCCGTGTTCAGATACTCAGCAAGAGCTGTTAACACCGTTGTTTTCCCATATTGTCTGCCCCTGTTAATGGCAAAATACTTGCCCTCATCTATCATGGCTTTGATTTCCTGAAGCCGTCCCGACAGTTCTACCATATAATGAAGTTCCGGATCACAGCTTCCGTCTGTATGAAATACCTTTCCCATCTGCCAATACGCTCCCTTCCGCGCTCTCTCATTTTCTGTCAAATATTTACCTATAGCTCTATTTTCTCACATGCTCCCTTTTCTTCCGATAATCCGGCAGAATCTCCTCCACCAGATTCCAGAAAGCCTGGGAATGATTCATTTCTCTCAAACGGCACAGTTCATGCACCTCCACGTAATCCAGCACCTCCATGGGAGTAAAATCCACGAAACGTGAAATGCGTTATAATAGCTTACCTGCCTATTATAACGCACTTTCGGTGTAAATCTCAAGACCTTTCTTTTAAATATACCACTGAACTTGGAGGGGCAAACTCTCCAGCGGATTTTTTCCCCACTTCCTATGGGTAATATTCCGTCCATTCTTAATAGTTATGGCAAAATTCATTCCTGCAAACAGAAATGTATTCCTAAGCACCTTCCAGAAAAGCGGATTATTGACTTTGTGCAAAGAGCGCCGCATCTGTCATGTTCATATTGTTTCCCACACCGTTGACGGGAAGGAATACGGCATCAATCTCATAGGAAAGTCGGGAAAGATCCGTGAAAATCTCTTCCTGATAAAGAGTATCTCCGGTTATATAATAATGTCTGTCCTGATACGAGAGGACG
>CABQGZ010000138.1 GCA_902463835.1 uncultured Lachnospiraceae bacterium | reverse complement strand
CTTAGTGTCCGCTACGTTTGTGCATGGAGCGAGAGCGCGTCTGATATGGGGATGCCTTTTCCCCTGGGCGGAAACTATGCGTCTGATATGGGGATGCCTTTTCTCCTGGGCGGAAACCTAGCGTCAGATACGCTTGTCAAATCTTGTAAATCAAAAATTCAAATCCCGCCCTCATTTTGACAAAAAAAACAGGCATAAAATTTTATAATAGCTTCTGTGAGATAGAAACATGCCAAAGGAGGTGCCCGTTGAGATATGTGTTTTACCCGGATGTATTCTGGGTGACCAATTTTCTGCTGGATATGCTGGTGCTGTTCCTGGTACGGTACTTTAAAAAGTGCAAAAGCAGTATCCTTCGGTTGATGGTATCCTCCATGGCAGGGGCCACAGGCTCCGTCCTGCTGTTTCTGACCATGAAACAATACGGAATGTATCAACTATTGGTGCACTGCATACTGAATCCGCTGATGATCCTGATCGCTTTTCCAGTGAAGAACGCCCGAAGCTTCTGGAAGGATTTTATTACCGTGTACGTCATGATGTTTTTATTTGGCGGACTCATGAGCTGGTGGGTGGAAAATCTGGGACATTGGCGTCATTTCTGGATCTGGGCGCTGGGAGCATTCGCCATACTGATGCTGGTGCTGCACTGGCTGGAATCACGGAAAATGGGGCAGCACAGCTATGAGCTTTTGCTGTTGACCGGGGATCGGAGTATTATGGTGACGGGATTTCTGGATACAGGGAACCTGCTGATGGATCCCATACTGAACCAGCCGGTACATATCATACAGGAGGAATTGCTGAAGGAGGAAATCACCAAAGAACAGCTGCATGTCCGCTATATACCCTACCACTCTCTGGGGCAGGAGCAGGGGCTGCTGCCGGTAGTCACATTGAAAGCCATGTACATCAAAGGAACACAGGAGAATGAGGCAGTGTCACCTGTTTATCTGGAAAAGCCTGTCTTTGGTCTTGCCAGGGAAAAGCTGTTTCAGAGCCAGAATTATCAGGTGATATTGAATGCCAAAGGGATGCCCATGTGAAGGAATACGCAGAAAAGCGTAATTGACAGATTAAGGAGGTCATCATGTACATTAAAATAGCGATACCGGAACATTTTCAACTGAAGCTGATTCCAACTCTGCAGAATCTGCTGCTTTTAAAAAAGGGTGATATTCACTATATCGGAGGAGTAGAGGTTTTGCCGCCGCCGCTGGATATTCAGGATGAGATACGCTGCATCGAGCTTCTGTCTTCGGAGGATTCCACGGAAGCAAGAAGTGAGCTCATCGAGCATAACCTGCGGCTGGTGGTATACATAGCAAAAAAGTTTGACAATACGGGAATCGGGGTGGAAGACCTGATATCTATTGGTACCATTGGCCTCATAAAGGCCATTAACACCTTCAATCCACAAAAAAATATCAAGCTGGCCACCTATGCGTCCCGCTGTATTGAAAATGAGATTCTCATGTACCTGCGGCGGAACAGCAAGACGAAGATGGAGGTGTCTATCGATGAGCCGTTGAATGTGGACTGGGACGGGAATGAACTGCTGTTGTCTGATATTCTCGGAACGGATGAGGATGTTATTTACCGGGATATTGAGACAGAGGTAGAGAAGGATTTGTTAAAGGTGGCGATTGAAAAGCTGTCTCCCAGGGAACGAACCATTGTGGAGCTGCGTTTTGGCCTCTATAATGAGGGGGCAGGCGAGCTGACACAGAAGGAGGTGGCAGATCTCTTAGGCATCTCCCAGTCCTACATATCCAGGCTGGAAAAGAAGATTATGAAGCGTTTAAAGAAGGAGATTGTGAAATTTCAGTAGACAGGAAAAATGCTTGCTCTGAGTGGAAGATGGGAGTAAAATGAAGATAGGACATAAAGTGTTTTCTATTACATACGAAGGAGGGTACAACGATGAAATTGGAATTTTTAGGGGCGGCCCATGAGGTGACCGGAAGCTGTCATTATCTTGAAGTCGGAGGCGTACATATCCTGGTGGACTGCGGCATGGAGCAGGGGGCGGATATCTATGAGAATCAGGAGATACCGGTGAATTCATCGGATATCGATTATGTACTTGTAACACACGCCCACATCGATCATTCCGGCCTGCTG
This sequence comes from uncultured Lachnospiraceae bacterium, assembly GCA_902463835.1. Classification (GTDB taxonomy): domain Bacteria; phylum Bacillota; class Clostridia; order Lachnospirales; family Lachnospiraceae; genus 14-2. Next base: position 5,832 of record CABQGZ010000138.1, on the reverse strand, counting down.
CCGCTGCTGTACAGCCGTGGGTTCCGGGGCAGGATCTATGCCACCAAGGCGACCTGCGAATTATGTAATATCATGCTGAAGGATTCCGCTCACATTCAGATGTTTGAAGCGGAGTGGAAGAATCGAAAGGCCAGGCGGGCGGGGCGGCAGGAAGTGGAGCCCATGTACAACATGAATGATGCCCAGGGAGTGCTGGAGCATTTCGTACCCTGTGAATATAATAAGGTGATCATCCTGGAAGAAGGGATCCGAATCCGGTTTGTGGATGCAGGCCATCTGTTGGGCTCTTCCAGCATTGAAGTGTGGGGAGCGGAAGGGGATGAAGAGATAAAAATCGTATTTTCCGGCGATATCGGCCATGGAAATAAGCCGTTGATCCGGGATCCTTCTTACCTGAAAGAGGCGGATTACGTGGTGATGGAATCTACTTACGGAGACCGGCTGCAGCCCAACCCGCCAGATTACGCCATGGAATTGGCAAGGGTGCTCAAAGCGACCTTTGCTCGAAGGGGCAATCTTGTGATACCGGCTTTTTCCGTGGGCAGAACCCAGGAAATGCTGTATTTCCTGAGGAAGATCAAGACGGATCATCTGCTGCCGGAATATGAGGATTTTATTACATACATTGACAGTCCTCTGGCGGTGGAGGCCACCAATATCTTTCATGCCAGCGTCTCGGAATGCTTCGATGATGAGGCAAAGGCGCTGGTAGAGCAGGGGATCAATCCCATTTCGTTTCCAGGGCTTCGCACCTCGGTGACCAGTGATGAGTCCAAGATGATCAATTTTGAAAAACAGCCTGTGGTGATCTTATCTGCTTCCGGCATGTGCGAGGCCGGACGTATCCGGCATCATCTGAAGCATAATTTGTGGCGGCCGGAGTCCACCATTCTCTTTGTGGGCTATCAGGTGCCGGGAACCCTGGGCTTTCAGCTCTTAAACGATGCCAAAGAGGTGCGTCTATTCGGGGAGACCATCGAGGTGAAGGCTCACATCGAAAATCTTCCGGGTTTGAGCGGACATGCGGATCGTGATCATTTGCTGAACTGGATCGGCGCTTTTGAGAAGAAACCGAAGCATGTTTTTGTAGTTCACGGAGAAGATCAGGTGACAGACACGTTCGCTGCTCTCATCACAGAGAAGCTTGGCATTCCCGCCAATGCGCCTTACAGCGGGGATGCCTGGGATCTGGTGTCCGGCACATGTATCAAAGAGGGCAGCCGCGTATTAAAGCCTAAGAAGACAAAGGAAAACCACGTTGTTTCCAATGTGTTCGCAAGACTTTTGGCCGCAGGCGAACGTCTTCTTACCGTCATTCGAAGAAATGAGGGAGGCGCTAACAAGGATCTTGCAAAATTTGCGGATCAGATCAATGCCCTGTGCGATAAGTGGGACAGATAGAAGGAGAATTTCAGAAGAAGCTCACCTGGTTAAGGAGAGGTAGTTCTTCATGTTTTTCAATGCCGATTTCTCCAGCCGGCTGACCTGGGCCTGGGAGATCTGTATCTCATCAGCTACCTCCATCTGGGTTTTTCCCTGGAAGAACCGCAGCTGGATGATATATTTCTCACGTTCCCCCAGGCGCTTCATGGCATCGCTTAAGGAGAGCTCTTCCACCCAGGTCTCCTCCTTATTTTTCTTGTCGCTGATCTGATCCATCACATACAGCGTGTCGCCGCCGTCCGTGTAGACAGGCTCATACAGGCTTACGGGACTTTGAATGGCGTCCAGGGCGAATACCACATCCTCCTTGGAGATTCCCAGCTCTGCGGCAATCTCCGGGATGGTGGGCTCCTGAGAATTCTGCCGTGTCATCAGCTCCCGGGTGTGGATGACTTTGTAGGCGGTGTCCCGCAGGGAACGGCTCACCCGGATGGCGTTGTTGTCCCGAAGATACCGGCGGATCTCCCCGATGATCATGGGAACTGCGTAGGTGGAGAATTTTACATTCATGGTGGGGTTGAAGTTGTCAATGGATTTGATCAGACCGATACAGCCGATCTGAAACAGGTCATCCACATTTTCATTGCTGGAGGCGAATCGCTTGATGACACTTAGGACAAGGCGCAGATTGCCCTTGATATACTGTTCTCTGGCAGCCAGGTCCCCTTCCTTGATGCGCACAAAAAGCGCTTCTTTCTCGGCTTCCTTCAAAACGGGAAGCTTTGCGGTGTTGACGCCGCAGATTTCGACTTTGTAAACTGCCATGATAAGTTCCTCCGTGGTTATAATGTTCTAAAGAAAGAATGCTCCGATTTTGATTTTTTTATTCATAATTGAGATGCTTTCGAAATAAACTTTTGGATAAGCATAAGGTTTTGAAAAGGAAAAAAATCAAGAGGGGAATGTAACATGGAAACGATAGAAATGAAAAAATATCACGGGCTGGGGAATGATTATCTTGTTCTGGATCCCAATAAAAATAAGCTGAAGCTGCAGGCACGCCACATACAGCTTTTGTGCAGGCGGAATTTTGGCGTAGGTGCCGATGGGATCCTGTACGGGCCCCTTGTGGATGAGGACAGTTTGCGGGTAGAGATCTATAATCCGGATGGCTCGGTGGCGGAGCGAAGCGGAAACGGTGTTCGGATTTTTGCCAGGTATCTGCTGGATGAAGGCTATGTGAAGGAGAGGTGTTTTACCCTGGTCACGGCGTCCGGGAATGTGGAAATCGAATTTTTGGAAGCGGGGGGCAATCGCATGCGGGTCAACATGGGCAAGCCGTCTTTTGCGGGTGAAATGATTCCTGTTGCGGGAGTTCAGGATGCGGAGGTGGTCAATGAACCCCTAAGCTTTCACGGAAGTATTTATAATACCACCTGTCTCTCTGTGGGGAATCCCAACTGTGTCATTATGATGGAGGAGATCAGCCGGAAGAAGGCGGTGGAGCTGGGACCTTATGTGGAACGTGCCGGGTATTTTCCAAACCGCATGAACATGCAGCTTCTGAAAGTCCTGGACAGAGAAAATATCCAGATTGAGATTTATGAGAGGGGGGCTGGATATACCCTGGCCTCCGGTACCGGGGCCTGCGCCGCAGCTGCGGCTGCCCATCGGCTGAAGCTTATCGATGACAAGGTGACAGTTCACATGCCGGGTGGGGAACTCTTCATTGAACTATTACCGGACCACACAATTTTCATGACGGGAAGTGTGGAATATGTGGGGGAGATACGCCTCGCTGAAAATTTCCTTGCCTGATTCACTGAAAAGTATTATAATCAATAACAGACTTACGACAAAGGGGAATATTATGAAGAAATTACTTGATTTGATAACAGAGGAAGTGACAAAAGCCTTTGAGTCACAGGGCTATGACGCCCAATACGGCAAGGTAACGCCCTCCAACCGGCCGGACTTATGCGAATATCAGTGCAACGGAGCTATGGCGGCTGCCAAGGCCTATCACTGTGCGCCCTTTCTGATCTCAGACAAGATTGCGGAGGCTTTGAAGGAGAACCCCATGTTCTCTAAGGCTGAATCGGTAAAGCCTGGATTCCTGAACCTGAAGCTGGACGAAACCTATGTGGCGGATTATCTGGAACAGATGGCTCAGGATGCGGGGCGCTTCGGCTGTGAGAAGGCGAAGAGTCCCCGAACCATCATGATTGATTACGGCGGACCCAATGTGGCGAAGCCTCTGCATGTGGGACATCTGCGGTCAGCCATCATCGGGGAGAGCGTGAAGCGGATCGGCCGGTTCATGGGACATAACATGATCGGTGATGTGCATCTGGGCGACTGGGGTCTGCAGATGGGGCTGATCATTACGGAGCTGCGGGAGCGGAAGCCAGAGCTTGTCTATTTCGATGAGTCCTACCAGGGAGAATACCCGGCCGAGCCGCCCTTTTCCATCTCCGAGCTGGAGGAGATCTACCCCACAGCCAGCGGGAAGTCCAAGGAGGATGCGGCTTTCAAGGATGCGGCCATGCAGGCGACCTTTGAATTGCAGCAGGGCAGAAGAGGCTACCGCGCCCTGCTTGCGCACATATTGGACGTGTCTGTCACAGACCTGAAGCACAATTATGAGAACCTGAACGTGTCCTTTGAATTGTGGAAAGGGGAGTCGGACGCTCAGCCTTATATCCCGGATATGGTGGAGAAGATGAAGGAGGACGGGTATGCCTACATCTCCGAGGGGGCCCTTGTGGTGGATGTAAAGGAAGAGAGCGATACCAAGGAGATTCCCCCCTGTATGATCTTAAAATCAGACGGCGCGTCCCTGTACAACACCACGGATCTGGCCACCATTGTATGGCGTATGAAGGACTATGCCCCCGATGAGATCATCTATGTGGTGGACAAGCGTCAGGAGCTGTACTTTACTCAGGTGTTCCGCTGCGCCAGGAAGACAGGGCTGGTGAAGCCGGAGACAGAGCTGAAGTTCTTGGGCTTCGGCACCATGAACGGCAAGGACGGCAAGCCCTTTAAGACCAGGGAGGGCGGCGTCATGCGTCTGCAGTACCTGGTGGAGAGCGTCAACGAGGAGATGTACAAGAAGATTGCCGAAAACCATACGGTGGAGGAATCGGAGGGACGCAGGACGGCCCAGATTGTGGCGCTGTCCGCCATCAAGTACGGAGATCTGTCCAACCAGGCCTCCAAGGATTATATTTTTGATATCGAGCGGTTTACCTCCTTTGAAGGCAATACGGGACCTTATATTTTATATACTATTGTGCGTATGAAATCCATATTGAACAAGTATTACGGAGAGAAGCAGCTTCCGGCGGATGCAAGGATTTTGCCGGCACACTCCGAGAGTGAGAAGGCTTTGATGCTGGAGCTTGCCCGGTTCAACAGTGTGATGGAGAATGCTTACGAGGAGACGGCGCCCCACAAGGTGTGCGCCTACGTCTATGACCTGGCCAATGATTTCAACCATTTTTATCATGAGACGAAGATCATGGCGGAGGAGGATTCGATGGTTCAGGCCGGTTACATCCGTGTGCTGACGCTGGCGAAAGAGATTCTGGAGACATGTATCGATGTGCTGGGCTTCTCTGCGCCGGAGAAGATGTAAGAGAACAATGATGCGTTTTGGACCCCGGAGTGGCGCAGTGCCACGCCGGGGTCCTGGACTGTTGCGGGGCTACGAGACAGCCTTTTTGTCGCTATGTATGCCTGTGTGGGACAGAGGGAATGGATGAAAATGTGTTGTTTGGTGCATACTGTAATGTAGTAGAGACTATGATATCCCTGACGGCTGCAGCGCAAAATGTGTGCAGCAGCAAAACAGGATCGAAATGCAGGAGGTATAAGAATGCATACCAATCATTTGATTGAGGAAAAATCACCCTATCTATTGCAGCATGCCCACAATCCCGTGGACTGGTATCCCTGGTGCCGGGAGGCTTTTGAGCGGGCGGCGGCAGAACAGAAGCCAGTCTTTTTGTCCATCGGCTACTCCACCTGTCACTGGTGCCATGTGATGGAGCGGGAATCCTTCGAGGATGAAAGGGTGGCAGAGGTGTTGAACCGGGATTATATTGCGGTAAAGGTGGATCGGGAGGAGCGGCCGGATGTGGACAGCGTGTATATGGAGGTGTGCCAGATGATGACTGGAAGCGGCGGGTGGCCCCTGACCATACTGATGACGCCGGAACAGAAGCCCTTTTTTGCCGGGACTTATTTTCCGAGAGAGAATCAGTATGGACGCATTGGTCTGATCCCTCTTTTGGAGCAGATCGCTGTAAAATGGAAGCAGGAGCGGGCGCACATCGACCGGCTAGCCCAGGAGATCACCGGATATCTGAGCGGGCAGACGCGCCAGGAAGAAACGGAGCGGGTGAAAAATGGAGAATATGCGTATCGGTGGCATCTGAAAAATGG
>CABQGZ010000137.1 GCA_902463835.1 uncultured Lachnospiraceae bacterium | reverse complement strand
TCTCAGGCTGGGGGACAGTGTCCACAGAAGCTGCAGAGACGTCTAATGAAAATCTGGCTTTGGGAAAAAACGCTACCGCGAGTCAGGCAGGTGCATGGAACAGCGTTCCCTCATTTGTAACAGATGGAAATAATCAGGCTAATGATAATAATACATTCTTTATTACGAAGGAAGGAGAGAAGTATGTTACCATTGATCTGGAAGAAGTGCAGGAAATGGCCTCTATAAAGGTTTATGGAGAGATTCCTGCGGATGGCGGTTATTATAACAGACCTCATAACCAGGTGATTCAAGTATCACAGGATGCAGATTTTAAAGATGATACTACCATAACGGTATTTAACACAGATGCCGATAACAGCATGGGATTTGGAGAAGGAGCCGATAAGGAGGAAGTCAATACGAAGTCCGGACGTCTTATCTCCTTTGAACCCGTGAAGGCACGGTACATTCGGTATTATCAAGAAGGTGCGGATCAGGGAACCTCTATACCGGGGAAGGAGCTGCCAAGTCGGCTTGCTGTGTGTGAGATAGAAGTTTATGCGCCGGAAAAACCTGTGAATCTTGCATTGTCTGCAACTGCAAAAGCTACGACAATCTATGAGAATAATGCTTCTGTATACGGACCGCAAAATGCAATTGATGGTAAGTTGGATACGGCATGGGCTTCTTATTGCAAGCAAGGAGTTACCTGGGATAACAACCGTGTGTTGACCCTGGAATGGGCAAAGCCAATCTCCGTGACGGAACTGAAACTATGGGCTCGCTGCAATCCGAAATTTACAAATGATACTCTGGTATTGGAGTATACGCTGTTGGATACGGATGGAATGGCACTTTTAGAAGGAACCAACGAGGTATCGGGAGCGGAAGACTATCAGACAAATATACAGATAGAAAAGACGGAAAATGTGAAAAAAGTCGAATTCCGTGTCAACATGAAGGTGGAAAAGGGAAATAGTAACGATGCACTTGGATTCCGTGAGGTCGAAGTATATGGTACTGGAGATCCGGGAGAAATTGAGATTGAACGGGTACCTGCGGGTAACCTTGCTTATGGATTAGTACCGGAATTCAGATATAAGACGGGAGAAGTGGTAACAAGCTTTGGCCAGGGAGATCGTATCCCGCGGTTGACCTCCGGTGTGGTGAACAGTGATAACTGGGTACAGCCGTCTAAGGACGGAGCGGCTTATATGCAGATTGACCTGGGAAAGGTTTGCCTCATAAACCAGATTAAAACCTGGGAATATTATAAAGATAATGCCAGATGGTTCTATGAGGCTGTTCAGATTTCAGCGGACGGAGAGAACTGGAAGACGTTATATAATAGTGACAAAGACAATAACGGTGACTTGAAGGATCTTGGTACGAATCCGGCAGGCGAATACGATGAGACGCACAGCGAGAGTGCTGCAGGCAACAGTATCGTGTTTCCTGCGGAAGATGCACGTTACGTAAGATTTTGGTCCGGTGGATACAAGCGAAACAATACGGGAGATGTCATAAAGAATCCTTTGTGGGTACAGTTACAAGTTTTCTATAATTGTCTGGTAACCTTTGATTTTAATTATCCAGAAGCAGAAGAAAGCGAAAAAACAGTTGTTCCGGTTCCGCAAAATACTTCTGTGGAACGTCCGGAAGACCCAGTCAGTCAGGCTCCGGGATATGTCTTTAAAGAGTGGCAGTTAGACGGTGAGGCATATGAATTTGGAGCAGTGACAGAGGACATCACCCTGACAGCTATATGGGAACAGGTAGGAACTTATGATGTTACGTTAGCCTACCATGACGGAGAAACCAGCAATCTGATTCAGAAGGTTACAAAGGGAATGCAGGTGAAAATGCCGGAAAATCCCGAGCGTGACGGATATAATTTTGCAGGCTGGAAATGGAAAGGCATGCCTTATAATCCGGAAGAACCGGTGACAAAGGACATGGTTCTGGATGCATACTGGGTATCTGCAGATACTACAGAGGATGAGGCAGTGATTGATGCTGGACTGGTAGAACTCCATTTAAACAGCAAGGGGCAGATTACAAATATTATTGGTACTCTGGATGGAATTGACTATGCTCCTACGGAAGCAGAATATCAGAAGTCCTGGTTGGTTTCTATGATTGCAGATAATGCATATCATACACCTACATCCATGACATATGATAAAGAAAAGAATATACTACGTTTTAAATTTGCTACGATGAACGCACGGGTAGATGTAAAGCTGGAAAACAAAGGCTCCTATACGACCTTTACAGTGGATCAACTAATCGCGCCACCCAGCGTAACTGTGGAAACACTGCTGTGGGGACCAATTAAGACGACCATTAACGAGATTGTGGGCGAGTCCTTGGGAGTTGCTTATAATTATGATTTTGCCATTGGTTTACATGACCTTAATGATAAGACCATCGGTGGTTGGCCACAGAAATGGAATGCAATTACTTATCCGCCGGGATATACCCATCAGGATAATACCTACTTGTCCGGTATGTCCTGGCAGGCACAGGCAGCTGTAGTGGCAGATCGCTTCTGGGGCGGAAGCTTCCTTCAGTCTTATACCAATAACTATACGAAGCCCACAGAACGTATCGTTGGCGGCTGGGCATGGGTTGTTAATGACAAGGTAGACCAGACAAATTTTGAGTTTGGAAAGTCTTTCCATTCCATGGCACATGAGACAGTTCCATCACTGTTAAATTCCATGTTCCCGGAGGATGCCTATATTGAGGGCTCTTCTATTGCATTGTTTGGATGCAAGGCCAGAAATATTCTGAATACGGTGGAAGAGATTGAATTGAAGGAGGATCTGCCTCATCCTACCGCTAATGAAGAGTGGCAGAAGACCGCTTCCCCGGCATTGGGTTCCTATGTCAAAACTGGAAGTTTAAATACCGGAAACGTGGATAAGGTCACAAAGGCAGCATCGGAAGCAGGAATCAATTATGTATATCATATTGTAGGGGCTGTAGGACCTTTTGATTCCAACGGTTCTTACCGTTTTAACAGTGGTTGGGGACATTCTGATCAGAATGCGCAGGACTTGATGTGCGACGTTGCTGCAAAATATGGTGTTTACTTAGGAACACATTCCATGTCAGCTTATATTAATAACGGTGGTGGAAATGATCCATTATATGTAACCGATTATGGCGCTCACCCGGATCTGGCTTCTGCACAGACAACGGTGTTGACACGTCCGGTAAAGAAAGCGGATAGAACAATTTACATTGCCGATGGCAAAAATTTTGGCTCGATTTGCCGAGATGCTTCTGGAAGATTTATGCGGATTGGGTCTGAGATTATACAGTATACAGATGTTGAAAAGTTGGGTCCGAGCGAGTGGCGGATTTCCGGCTGTACCCGTGGTGCACGTGGAACCGGCAATTATATTGATTCTTATGATGAAGGAGCATCGGTAGCCAGATTATGGTTATCCCAGTACAGCGCATTTATCGGCGGTGTGAATCTGGCTAATGAAATCGCCCTGCGACAGGCAGAAGCCTATAATAACAGTGGCGTACGTGATATGTCTTGTGATGGACTTGAGGATGTTCACAAAAATGGCTACAATGAGCTGGCGTTGAACCGCTATGCATCAACTTTATTTAACAACTGCAATAACAAGGATGGTTTTTATTTTGTAAATAGTGTAATGTGTGCGAATCAATGGGATATGCTCTCCCGTGAAGACTGGAATCGCTCCGTAAGAGAGAATCTTCCGAACTTTAACTTGTCCGCACCTTCCGACCAGTACGACCCGGTTACGGATTCACGGGCGTATATGATGCAGCGGAATCTGTTCCCCTTGGTGTACAATGTTGACGGCAGTGAGCGAGATTTATCTCTTGTCGCTGCACTGGACGCAGGATTTATCTTGGGAGATGTTTCCGGATATTCTGCGGAACAGCGTGCAAGTATCCGTGCATGGAAAGATGCTATGGTAAATTATGCGTTCACGGAGCAGCAGAAGCAGGATTTCCTAAATGCATATGACGCTAGCCGGTCCAATTCCTGGAAGCTTATGACTGTTGAGGAAGGCAAAGAATGGACTCTACAGCAGGTAGATGGAAGTGGTGCAGCGATTGGTGAACCTATTACACTGCATGCAGGAATCAAGCTGAACGTAGAAGGTTGTGAGAACGGAAATGTGGCAACCAGCGCTTCCATTGAAGATGTAAAGGGCATTAACCCGAACTATACCAATAAGATCAAAGCCTCCTTCCCGGGTACCGTAGTATCTGCAGTTCAGCCCGGTGAAAAGGTAATCGTAAGCCCCATGGCATATGATGGATACGAGCTGGCTTCCCTGACCGTGAAAGACGCAGAAGGAAAGACTATTGATACTGTAGAATATGATAAAACATATCAGAATTACAGCTTTATCATGCCAAATACTGCTGAAGTAACCATTATTCCGGAATTTGTTGCTGCAAAGGACGAAAACGGAACACGCGGTGGAAACAAAGCGGTAGCTTCTGGTGTAGTACATACTATTACCATTGACGATGAAATTGAGAATGGAACCATCAACGTGGCAGAATCTGCAGCAGGAGGCTCGCAGGTAACCGTAACCGTTACTGCAGCAGAAGGCTATAAGTTCCTGCAGGCAGGCGTAAGCAGTGTTAATTATGAGACGGTGATTGTTGCAAATGATGAAAAGAGTGCAACCTTTACCATGCCGGATGCAGACGTGACAGTTACAGCAATTTTTGTACCGACCTATGATGTGACGACAGCTGGTGATATTGAAAATGGTACGATCAGCGCTAATGTTTCAAAGGCTGCAGAAGGCGATAATGTGGTAATTACCTTAAAGCCAGACGCAAAGTATAAGATGGTTTCTGGATCCCTGATTGTCAGAGCCGAAAACGGAGACGGAATTCCTACTACCGTAACTGCAGATTTGGATAAATATGAATTTACCATGCCGAAGTCTGGTGTGACGGTTACTGCAAAATTTGCAGAGACCAGTGCACATGCCATCAGCAGTAATGGTGATGCGGAAAAAGGAAGCGTGGAAGTATCTGCTGATAGCGCCCATATGGGAGATAAGCTTACCTTTACCGTAACCCCCAAGGAAGGTTACAGCGTAAGTTCCATCTATGTACTGAACGATAACGGTTACCAGGTAGCCATTGATAAAAATGAAGCATTTGCGCACAACAGTAATCTGATGGCGAAATTGAACGGAGCGTCGGTGACAGCAAGCTTTACCATGGTAGACAGAGATGTTACCGTGTGGGCTTACTTTGAGGAGAAGGTTGATTCGGAACCGGAACTCCCAGACAACGTCGACAAAATACGCAACCTCCTTCGTTATACCATTGCCTATGCAGAAAAGCAGAGCATCGAAGGCGTAGCGGAAAGCGCTGTGAAGTATTTCGAGAAAGTATTACAGGCTGCAAAGAATATCGTAGATGCTAAAGATGTGACCTTAGCACAGCTTCAAACAGCATGGTCCAACCTTCTGGAAGGAATCCACGGCCTGGGAATCACTGTTGGCGATAAGACCATTCTTGAGATTCTGATCAGAGAAGCGGAATCCCTGATGGAAGAGAAAGAGCGCTATGTGGAGAAGTACTGGCCACAGCTTGAAAAGGCTCTTACAGAGGCACAGGAAGTAATGGCGGATGGAGACGCTCTGACCGAGGATATTACTCCTGCAGAAGACGCACTGTTAGAGGCAATCCTTGCCCAGCGTTACAAAGCCAACAAGGACAACCTACAGAAATTGATTGACAAGGCCAATGGAATCGATCTTGGCAAGTACACGGAGGAGAGTGTTTCCGTATTCAAAGCGGCCATGAAATCAGCAGAAATTGTTCTGAAGGATGAGACCTTAAGTAAAGACGACCAAACCATCGTAGATGACGCAGCAAACACCTTAAGCGCAGCTATTGACGGTCTGAAGCTTGCTTCTACCGATGGAGACGACAACAGCAAGGATGACGGTGACAAAAACGATGGAAATAAAGAGGACGGCAATGAGGGTGACAGCAATAAAGATGACAATAAGACTGACGGTAAGGATGCACCCAAGACCGGAGAGAATAGCAATGTTATGATTTGGCTTGTGATGATGCTTGCAGCTTTGGCAGCAGGTATGATCGCGAAAAAAAGAATAGGCCAGAGAAGCTAATCCTTAGAAGATTTTCGCATTAAGAGCAGCACCTCGGTATGTTGATTCATACCGAGGTGCTGCTTATGTGCTTTTTGATTGTCTCACTGGGCAACTCGCCAATGTAGTGCTTATATGTTTTGGTAAAATAGGACATATGGTGAAAGCCGCATTGCTCGGCACATTCGGTTACTCCGATACTGCCGCGACGCAGGAGATCCCGGGCGTATTCGCAGCGCACCATATTCAGATATTCTATGATGGTTGTACCGGTGATTTTTTTGAAGTTATTGCAGATATAAGAGCGATCAAATCCCAGGTACTCACAGATTTCCTTGGTGGATATGGGTTGGCTATAATTTTTCTGTATATAATCAATGGCTTTTTTGATGATATACTTTTTAGAAGGGGGAGTGAGAGGGGTTGCAGAGAGTGTATCGTTGCTTACCTGATATTCTCGGAACAGGTTGATTACCAGATCAAGCAGATGGACCGGTACACTCAGCTTATAAAAAGGAGGCATTTCGCGAAGCTCTGTCATAATTTGCTGGAATAATGCGGTATATCTTTCATTTCTAATATGGTTGGCTACTACGATGCTTTCTATGGGGATAGCCATACGGTCACACAGACTTTTTTTGGGAATGAGACATTCATAGGTGGTTTCATCATCCTTTTCCGGAATCGCGTGAAGCTCGCCGGAATTGATTACGATAATGTCTCCGGGAACTGCTTCAAGCTTCTTTCCCTGAACAAAAATATGAAGAACACCTTGGCGTACACACAGAAGTTCCAGATGTTCATGCCAGTGGGCTGCCGTAGTAGCGTAGCGCCCCTTTGTTAAATCTGCGTAATGATAGTTCACAAGGCTGTCTGTATCTGGGGAAAATTTTTCATAGCATCCTTCACGTCTGGTATCAGTTCGATTGTCAATCATTGGACTTTATCCTCCGCTTATACAAAATTCTCATTTTGTCTATGAAAAATACTATACCATGGAAAACAAAAAATGAAAAGAGGACTTTGGATTTTTGGAACAGCCCTCTTGTTGACATGAGTGATACAGAATGGAATTTTAGTCCAGAACAACTTCGTGTCCGGTATATGCACTTTCGTAAATGGCATCCAGAATGCGCATCATAATAACGCCATCCTCCGCAGGACTTTTACAGGGAGTACCGTTTTGGATGCAGTCTACAAAGTGATTGATTTCGTAGGAAAACATGTCGCCGAAGGAACAGATTTCTGCCTGTGCCGGCTGGATGTTCATCATATGCCCGTTGATTACGTTATACAGTTCCAGTTGGGGACTGAGACGTGCGCCAGCTTTGTCGCCGAAGAGTTCAATCTCTCCTTTGTCTGATTTTAAGTTCAGGGAAAAGCTGGCTTCCACGGAAAGTACAAGGCCGTTGTCAAAACGAATCATTGCGGTGGCAAGGTCTTCCACATCAAAGACCTTCTCCATATATTTGTCGGAAGCAGCAATATATGCTTTGGTATCCTTAATTCCATCACGATCCTTGATCTTGTCAAAGGTTGCACCGTAGACGGAGACAGGTTTTGGCTTTCCGTTGAGGTAACGAACCAGATCGATCACGTGTACGCCCAGGTCGATCAACGGACCACCGGCAGAATAGGATCTGTTGCTGAACCAGCCACCCGGATTGCCGTAACGGCGCAGATAAGTGGCTTTTGCGTAATAGATATCGCCAAAGAAATCGCTTTGAATAAATTCCTGAAGCAGCTTACAATCATTGCCGTAACGGCGCACAAAACCAATCATAAGCAGTTTGCCGCTTTCACGGGCCGCATTTCGCATTTCTTCTGCTTCGCTGGCACTGGTGGCCATGGGTTTTTCACAC